>CAZUTZ010000166.1:0-5914 GCA_964623655.1 uncultured Wenzhouxiangella sp. | reverse complement strand
CGGTGAATTCCGCTTCAGTTCGACGCGGTGGCGAGGCCTTCAGCGCAATCCACCGCCCAAGGACGGCTTGCAGCATCTACTTTCTGAGAAGTTGCAGGCACCGGCTGAGACACGACGCGAATCGGGTCCGAGCTCAGGTCAAAGACCAGTCCACCGGCTCGATGCCCTGATCGGCCAGCCAGCGGTTGGCCTTGGAAAAATGCCCGCAGCCCAGGAAGCCCCGATGGGCCGACAGCGGTGAAGGGTGCGGGGCCTTGAGCACGCAGTGGCGGGTGGTATCAATGGATGCGCCCTTGCGCTGAGCCTGCGCGCCCCACAGCAAAAACACCACGTGCTCGCAGCGCTGATTGACCGCCGCGACCACCGCGTCGGTAAATCGCTCCCAGCCCCTGCCCTGATGGGCACCGGCCTGGCCGCGCTCCACGGTCAAAACGGCGTTGAGCAGCAAGACGCCCTGCTCCGCCCAGCGCTGCAGATGCCCGTGACGCGGCACCGGCAACCGGAGGTCGTTTTCCAGCTCGCGGAAGATATTGACCAGCGACGGGGGCGGCGCAACACCCTCGCGTACCGAAAAACACAGACCGTGGGCTTGTCCCGGCCCGTGATAGGGGTCCTGGCCCAGAATCACCACCCTGACCCGCGACAGCGGCGTGGAATCCAGCGCATTGAAAATTTCCGGGCCCGGTGGATAAATCACCGCTCCCTTTTGCTTGCGCTCCAGCAGAAAAGCTTTCAGCTCGCGCATGTAGTCCTGCTCGAACTCGTTTGCCAGCACGTCTAGCCATTCGGGATGTAGTTTGATTTGCGGGCTTTCGGTCATTGAGCTTCGGGGGACCAGGAATCAGGGACCAGGGACCAGTGGTTGGCAATCTTGCTGGCTGATTGCAGCAGATTGCAAGGAGTACTGCTCATACCATGCAAACAAACCCTAACCTAAACCGAGTCCCTGGTCCCTGGTCCCTGCCCCTTCATCCCTGACCCCTAAAAAACAACCACTATGCTACTGTTTCGCGCCATCAGACGAACCTCAAAAAAGGTATTGCAATGCCCATTCAAACCGATGCCGTGATCATCGGCGCAGGACCGGTCGGCCTGTTTCAGGTCTTCGAGCTGGGCCTGCTGGATCTCAAGGCCGAACTGGTCGACAGCCTGCCGCAAGTTGGTGGACAGTGCTCGGAGTTGTACCCGGAAAAACCCATTTACGACATTCCGGCCTACCCGGTCGTCAGTGCGCAGGAATTGATCGACCGCCTGATGGAACAGATCGCGCCGTTCAAGCCGGGCATTCATTTGAAGCAGCAGGTGCAGCGCTTTGAAAAGCGCGACGACGGCCGCTTTACCGTGACCACCACGGCCGGGACCGAGTTCGATGCCGGCACCGTGATCATCGCCGGTGGCCTGGGTTCGTTTCTGCCGCGTCAGCTCAAGGCCAAGGCACTCGAGCTGATCGATCCTGCCTTGATCCATTACAGGGTCAGAGATCGCGAGCGCTTTCGCAACAAGCGTCTGATCGTTCTCGGTGGCGGCGACTCGGCCCTGGACTGGACGGTAGACCTGGCCGAAATTGCCGATTCCATCGAACTGATACACCGCCGCCCGGAATACCGCGGCGCGCCGGCGACGGTCGCCAAGGTCAAGGCGCTGGCCGAGACCGGCAAAGTCCGCGAACACCAGGGTCTGATCACTGAGGTGGTTTCCGACAACGGCGCGCTGAAAGGCCTGCAGATCATGGATCTGGACAAGAACAAGCACCTGGTCGAAGGCGAGGAAATCCTGGTCTTCTGGGGCCTGGCGCCGGACCTGGGGCCGATTGCCGACTGGGATCTGGATCTGGAGAAAAAGCAGATTCGGGTCGATACGGAAAAGTTTCAGACCTCGATCGAAGGGGTGTTTGCCATCGGCGACATCAACACCTATCCGGGCAAGAAGAAACTGATTCTTTCGGGCTTCCACGAGGCCGCCCTGACGGCGTTTGCCGTACAAAAATACCTGCACCCGGACAAACGCCAGTTCCTGCAGTACACCACGACCTCTCCGATCATGCACAAACGGCTGGGAGTAGACGGCAAGACGGCATAAGCGGATTGGCGGTAAGCTTCCGGTTTGCCGTCCAACCGGGCATCGAACTTGCTCAAGCTCATCACCCACGCTCACGTTTTTGCCCCGCAGGGCCGTGGCGTCCAACATTTGCTGATCGCCGGCGACCGTATCGCCTGGATGGGCACCGATCTGGATGACCTGGGCCAAATCAAACCGGCCGAAGTCACCGATCTCGACGGCCGGCGACTGCTCCCCGGCCTGATCGACGGGCATGCCCACCTGACCGGCGGCGGCGGAGAGTCCGGCTTCGGCAGCCGCGTGCTGCCGGTGCCGCATCCGCATTTTCTCGACGCCGGCATCACCACCGTGGTCGGCGTGCTCGGCACCGACGACACCACGCGCGATACCCGCTCGCTGGTGGCCCAGGCTTTGTACCTGCGCGATCACGGCGTCAATGCCTGGTGCCATACCGGCGGCTATCACGTCCCGCCGGTGACTTTTACCGGCAGCGTGCGCGAAGACATCGTTTTTCTCGACCCGGTGATCGGCGTCGGCGAGGTGGCGATTTCCGACCATCGCTCCAGCCAGCCGACTTTTGAGGAAATCCTGCGCATCGCCAGCGACGCGCACGTTGCCGGTCTGATTACCGGCAAGGCCGGCATTCTGCACCTGCATCTGGGCGACGGTGACCGCGGCCTGGAGCTGGTCCGGCGCGCGCTGGCCGAGACCGAACTGCCGCCGCGGACTTTCAACCCGACCCACATCAACCGCAACAAAGCGCTGTTCGACGAAGCGCTGGACGTGGCCAGGTCCGGATGCACGGTGGATATCACCGCTTTCCCGGTCGCCGACGAGCCGCCGGAAGACGAATGGCCGGCCGACGAGGCCCTGCTGCGCTACCTGGATTCCGGCGCCCCGCCCGAGCGCATTACCATGAGCTCCGACGGCGGCGGCTGCCTGCCGGTCTTCGATGCCCAGGGCGAGATGCAGCATTTCGATATCGGCGACCCGGCCACGCTGACCGCGATCCTGACCCGTCTATTGGATCGTGGCGAACCGCTGGAGCGCGTCCTGCCCGCTTTCACCCTGAATCCAGCCCGCTTGCTCCGCTTCGGCGACCGCGGTCGCATCGAAGTCGGCGCTGCGGCCGACCTGGTCGTGCTCGACGACCACCACCGCATCAAACAAGTCATGTCCCAAGGCATCTGGAGGAGTTCGACCTGATGAGCCCATCTGGCGAAAGAGACAACAAGAACCGCGGCTACATCATTCCGATCGGCGGCGCTGAAGATAAATTCCATAACCCGGAAATCCTCGATCGCTTCATCAGCGAATGCGGCGGCAAGGACGCCCGCATCGCCATCATCCCGACCGCATCAGAACTTCCCGATACCGGTCCGACCTACGAAAAGCTGTTTCGCAAGATCGGCATCAAGCATGCCGCTGTCCTGCCCATCGTGACCCGCAGCGACGCCAACGACCCGGACCATGTCGCCTACATCAACAAGTCCGACGGCGTGTTCATGACCGGCGGCAACCAGCTCAGGCTGTCGACCACACTCGGCGGCACGGAAGCCGCCATTGCCATTCGCCGCCGCAACGCCGCCGGCATGCACGTGGCCGGCACTTCGGCCGGCGCTGCCTTCATGCCGGAGCACATGATTGCCGGCGGCCGCGAGGGCGCGACGCCCAAACCCGACAAGGTCACGCTGGCGCCCGGCCTGGGTTTGACCAACAGCTTCATCATTGACCAACATTTCCGCGAGCGCGACCGGCTGGGTCGCCTGCTCACGGCCCTGGCCTACAACCCGTTTGCCATGGGCATCGGCCTGGACGAAGACACGGCCGCCTTCATTCGCCACGGCGATGATCTTGAAGTCGTCGGCAGCGGCGGCATCACCCTGGTCGATCACAGTGAGCTCAGATATTCTTATATGGACCGCGCGCGCTAGGGCGAGACGGTCAGCCTGATCGGCGTCAAGCTGCATATCCTGGTGGCCGGCGGTCGTTTTGAAATCCTGAGCCGCAAGGCCACAGCGGAGTAGCGCGATGAAAGTACTGAAGACCAACATTTACGTGGGTCCGAATCTGTATGCCCATTTCCCCGTCATCCGCTACATTCTCGACCTGGGTGAGCTGGAGCATTGGCCGACCGGGCGCCTGGGTCCGGCATTTGTTGACCGGCTGCTGGAGCGCCTGCCCGGGCTGGATGACCACGGCTGCTCTTATCGGGTCGCCGGCGGGTTCGTGCGGCGCCTGCGCGAAGACGAAGGCACCTGGCTGGGACATGTACTCGAGCACGTGGTGCTGGAGCTGCAGGGCATCGCCGGCTCGGACGTGACCTTCGGCCGCACGCGCTCGATCGAGGGCCAGCCGGGCCACTACACCATGGTCTTCGAGTACGAGGACGACGCCGTTGGCCGCGCCGCGGGCGAGTTGGGGCTCAAGCTCCTGCACAGCCTGCTGCCTGAATCCCTGCGCCCGGAAGACGCGCCCGGCCCCGACTGGGACTTTGAAGAAGAACGCGACCGCTTCATCCTGCGCGCCCAGCGCCGCGCGTTCGGCCCCAGCACGGCCTCGCTGGTTCGGGCCGCCGAGGACCGCGGCATTCCCTGGCTGCGCCTGAACCGCCAAAGCCTGGTCCAGTTCGGCCACGGCCGCTTCCAGAAGCGCATCCAGGCCACCACCACCAGCCTGACCAGCAATATCGCCGTCGAATTGGCCTCGGACAAGGAAGAGACCAACCAGATCCTGCGCGATCTCGGCCTGCCGGTGCCGGCGCAGTATCTGGTCCAGACGCCAAAAGATGCCATCCGCGCCGCGCGACGCATCGGCGCGTCCGTAGTGACCAAGCCGCTGGCCGGCAATCACGGTCGCGGCGTGTCAATCAATCTGACCACCACCGAGGACGTCGAGGCCGGCTTCCACAAGGCGGCCGAATACGGTCGCAACGTCGTCGTCGAAAGCTACCTGGAAGGACTGGATCACCGCCTGCTGGTGATCGACGGCGAACTGATCGCCGCGGCCAAGCGCATCCCCGGCCACGTGGTCGGCGACGGCGTGCACAGCGTGGCCGAGCTGGTCGATATCGTCAACCAGGACCCCCGGCGCGGCATCGGCCATGAAAAGGTGCTGACCCGCATCGAGATCGACCCACAGGCCGAACGGCTGCTGGCCCGGCTGGGCTACGACGTCAACACGATTCCGCCGGACGGCGAAGTGGTCTATCTGCGCGCCACCGCCAACCTGTCGACCGGCGGCACGGCGATTGACGTGACCGATGAAATCCATCCCGACAACCGCGACATGGCCATCCGCGCCATCCAGGCCATCGGGCTTGACATCGGCGGGGTGGACTTTCTGACCTCCGACATCACCCGCTCCTATCGCGAAGTCGGCGGCGGCATCTGCGAGATCAACGCAGGTCCCGGTTTCCGCATGCACGTGGCACCCAGCGAAGGCCAGCCGCGCGATGTCGCCGGCCCGGTCATCGACATGCTGTTTCCCGAAGCCGATCCCGGCACCATCCCCATTGCCAGCATCACCGGCACCAACGGCAAGACCACGACCTCGCGCATGCTTGCGCATATCCTGAAAATGCGCGGCTTCACCGTCGGGATGACCTCGACCGACGGGATTTACATCGACGGCCAGCTCACCGTGTCCGGCGACATGACCGGTCCGGTGTCGGCGCGCATGATCCTGCGTGACCCGGCGGTCGATGCGGCCGTGCTGGAAACCGCGCGCGGCGGTCTGGTGCGCGCCGGCATGGGTCTGCGCTCCTGCAACGTGGCCTGCTGCCTGAACGTGTCCGGCGACCATCTGGGCCAGGGCGGCATCGACACCATCGAGCAGCTGGCCGAGGTCAAGCGCA
>CAZUTZ010000165.1:0-5948 GCA_964623655.1 uncultured Wenzhouxiangella sp. | reverse complement strand
AAGAAGAAGGTCGCTTCAAGCGGTGGCGAGAGCATGGACCGGTTGATCGCGGCGGTCGAAGAACTGCGCCTGGCGGTTGTTGAAATGGCCAGCTCGGAACTCAGCACCCGGCGCCAGGCCGTGGAAGATCTGCGGGCAACAGCCAGGGCCAAGATCACCGATCTGGAAACGGCAGCGCAGAATAGTCTGGCCCGCCTGACCGGCAAGGGCTGATTCTGGAGAAACTCGTTACTGCGTCAACGAGGTGGCCATGTGCCACCTCGTTTCGTTAGGCCCGCTGCCGGATGCGCCTGGCCGAGTTGATAGACCCCTTCCTGGACTCGGTCTGGGCGGAGCGCGGCTTGAGCGCCTTGACCATGGAGGCTTACCGGCACGATTTGCTGCATCTGGCCCAGAGCTTCGGTGACCGAGACGGGCTGCCACAGCGCAGTGACCTGATGCACTATCTGTCGAGCCGGCTCAAGCAAGGTGCTGCGGTCAGCACCGTCACCCGCCAGATCTCCTGTCTGCGGCAGTTTTATGCCTGGGCCCTGCGCCAAGGCCTTGTGACTCAGGACGCCATGCTCGATCTGCAGCCGCCGGCAAGCCACCACCGATTGCCCAACCTGCTTTCCGAACGTGAGATTCGTGAACTGTTGAACCAGCCGGACGGATCGACCGTTCTCGGGCAACGCGATCGGGCCATGCTGGAAACGCTCTATGCCAGCGGCATGCGCGTCAGCGAACTGGTCGAGGCGACCCTGCCAAGACTGAACTTGAATCAGGGCATGGTGCGAGTCATTGGCAAGGGCGGTCGCGAGCGTTTAATTCCGCTCGGCGAGGCGGCCATCGAGTCACTGCAGATCTGGCTGAAACAGGCCCGACCCCAACTGACACCCTGCTGTGATCGCGTGTTTGTTTCGCGCCGCGGGCGCCCATTGACCCGCCAGGCCGTGTGGCAGCGGATTCGGCGACACGCGCGAGACGCCGGCATTGTCGCTCAGGTTCATCCGCATCGCCTGCGGCACTCCTTTGCCACCCACCTGCTCGATCACGGGGCCGACTTGCGCGTGGTTCAGATGTTGCTCGGTCACGCGGACCTTGGAACGACCCAGATTTACACCCACGTTTCCCAGGCGCGCTTGAAATCCCTGTACACCACTCATCATCCGCGCGGCTAGTGGGCCATGCCGTACAGCATGCTGCGTGGCCACGACCCATGAAACTTGCAGCCTGTTCTATACTCCAACGCTGTCTCTTCGGCTGCAGCGGATCTGTATGATTTGGGAGCGGCCATCATTCATCCAGCGAAGGAACCATCCAGATATGAGATCAATCCAGTTTGTGCTGTCGGCCGCGCTGCTTGCTCTGACCGGCCAGGTGGCAGCCGATGAATACAGTCAGATTCAGGAGCGCCTTGAAGCCCTGGTCCCCGATGTATCGGGTTTGATGATCAGCGAAACTCCCATGCCGGGCCTGTTCCAGGTTCGCATTGGCAGTGATGTCATTTACATGAGCGAAGACGGCCGCTATCTGATTCAAGGCCGTGTGATTGACCTGGAGACCCAGCGCGACTTGACCGAAGCGGCCATGTCCGGCATGCGTAAGGAGCAGCTGCAGGCGCTGGATTCGGCCCAGTTCGTGACGTTCGGAGACGACAGTGCGGACTTCGACGTGTTGGTCTTTACCGATCCTGATTGCGGCTTTTGCCGGCGCATGCACGAGAAAATCGACGAATACAACGAGCACGGCATCCGCGTTCATTACCTGGCATTCCCGCGGGCCGGTGAAGGCTCCCAGACTCACACCAACATGGTCTCGATCTGGTGTGCCGAAGATCGTCAGGAAGCCATGGATATCGCCAAGATGGGACGCACGCCGCCCTCCGCCACCTGCGACAACCCGGTGATGGACCAATACCGTCTTGGGCAGAATCTGGGGGTGACCGGAACGCCGTCGCTGATGACGTTTGATGGCGATATTATCCCCGGCTATGTGCCCCCAGATCAGCTGCGTGAACGGCTGGAGAATTACGCTGCGGCCAACGGCGGGCGCTAGTGGGCCATAGGGATTAGGGGCTCGATGACGGCGGTGCGCCCAGAGCCACCGCCGGGCCGGAGACTCCCGCGAACGCCCCTCGCGTCCATGCTCGATTGTGCGGAGGTTCCCTACGGGCTTAAGGTGACCCTTGGTGCACTTATAATGCCGACCGGTTCGCCGCACTCGATCAGGTCCTCACCATGATGGTTTTACTCGGGCAGCAGGCGCTGCCTGAATTCCGCCGCCGCCAGCTTGCCGATACCTTGTCGCGCCTGGAGTCACGCCAGGTCGACCTCGAAGTGCGCGAGATTTTTCTCATCAATGCCGCCGAGCCCAATGCCCGTGACGCGGCGCGCCTGCGAGCGCTGCTGCATGCCGAAGACGCGTCGCGAACAACCCGCACGCCGGAAAAGCTGCTCATTCTGCCGCGGCCCGGGGTACAGACGGCATGGGCGACCAAGGCCGGCGATATTCTGCGGCGCTGCGGCTTGGTCGATCTGGCCACGCTGGAACGCGGCATGTTGCTGGAGGTTGGCGGCATCCGTGCCCAGGACCTGAGCGAGGCTTCGCTACAGGCGCTGCACGACCGTATGACCCAGGTCGTACTACCCGCCGATGCCGCCCTCGATGACTGGTTCGCCGCGCCGAATCCGCGGCCGCTTGGGCGGGTGAAGCTGGCTCCGGTGCCGGCAGAAAGTTTGCGGGTTGCCAACCGCGAACTGGGGCTGGCTTTGAGCGAAGGCGAGATTGAATACCTGCTCGACGCGTACCGCGAACTGGGCCGTGACCCCAGCGACGCCGAGCTGATGATGTTCGCCCAGGCGAATTCCGAGCACTGCCGGCACAAGATTTTCAACGCCAGCTGGACGCTGGATGGCGTTGACCGGGAGCTGAGCCTGTTTCGGCTGATCCGGCAAACGCATGCAGCCACACCGGACGGCACGCTGGTCGCCTACGACGACAACGCCGCAGTTCTGGAAGGATTTCCGGCCAGGCTGCTGGTGACCACGGCAGCTGTTCCGGACTATCGTCTGGAGCCTGTCGAGCTGCATATCCAGATCAAGGTTGAAACCCATAACCATCCCACGGCCATCTCGCCGGATCCGGGGGCGGCAACCGGCTCCGGCGGCGAAATCCGTGACGAGGCCGCCACCGGCCGCGGCGCGCGCCCGGTGGCGGCCCTGACCGGTTTCTCGGTCTCCGATTTGCGGATTCCTTCCCAGCCCCGGCCCTGGGAGCTCACGCCGCCGCCCCCGCCGCGCCTGGCCACGGCGTTCGAAATCATGCGCGACGGGCCCATCGGCGCGGCGCGCTTCAACAACGAATTCGGCCGTCCGGCCCTGCTCGGTTATTTCCGCAGCTTTGCCCAGGAGATCGACGGGCGCTTGTGGGGCTATCACAAGCCGATCATGCTGGCCGGCGGCAGCGGCATGATTGCCGAAGGCCAGCTGTTCAAACAGGCGTTGCGGGCCGGTGATCGCGTCATCGTGCTCGGAGGGCCGGCGATGCTGATTGGCCTGGGAGGAGGAGCGGCCTCGTCCATGAGTTCCGGCCAGTCCGACGCCGATCTCGATTACGCCTCGGTCCAGCGCGGCAATCCCGAAATGCAGCGTCGATGCCAGGAAGTCATCGACCGCTGCTGGTCGCTGGGCAAGCAAAACCCGATTCGTTCCATCCACGATGTCGGCGCCGGCGGCCTGTCCAACGCCTTGCCCGAGCTTTTGCACGATGGCGGCGTGGGCGGGCGGCTGGAGCTGCGCGCCATCCCCAGCGCCGATTCGGGCCTTTCGCCGATGGAAATCTGGTGCAACGAGGCCCAGGAACGCTACGTGCTGGCCATCGCGCCCGAGGATCTCGTGCGTTTCGGTGAATTGTGTGAGCGCGAGCGCTGTCCGTGGGCCGATCTGGGCGCGGCCATGGCCGACGGAAAGCTACGCGTAGACGATCGCCATTTCGGTCGACCGGCGGTTGACATGGACCTGGATCTGCTGCTCGGGCGGCCCCCGGGCATGCATCGCGATGCGGTCAGCGTCCGGCATTCACCGCCGCCTGCCGATCTTTCCGGTATCCAGATGGATGAGGCCTGGCGCCGGGTGCTGACCCTGCCGACGGTGGGCAGCAAGCAGTTTTTGATCACCATCGGCGATCGCAGTGTCGGCGGTTTGTCGGTGCGTGATCAGATGGTCGGGCCCTACCAGGTGCCGGTGGCCGATAACGCCATCACCCTGAGCGACTACGAGGGCTATACCGGTTCTGCCATGAGCATCGGTGAGCGCACGCCGCTGGCGGTCTGGGACTCGGGCGCCGCGGCGCGCATGGCGGTCGGCGAGGCGCTGGGCAATCTGGCTTCGGTGGCTTGCTCGGGGTTGCGGCGGGTCAAGCTGTCGGCCAACTGGATGGCCGCAGCGGGAAGTGAAGGACAGGACGCCGCCCTTCGGGTCGCGGTCGAAGCGGCGAGCCGCCTGTGCCAGCAACTGGATCTGGCCGTGCCGGTCGGCAAGGATTCGCTGTCCATGCGCACGCTGTGGCAGCACGAGGGGCAGAGCCTCGAGCAGCGCGCGCCGGTCTCGCTGATCGTCTCCGCGTTCAGTCCGGTGGCCGATGTCCGTCGTCACGTCACGCCCGAGCTGCAAAACAGCGAAAGCCTGCTGGTTCTGCTCGATCTGGGACGGGGTCGGCTGGGCGGATCGGCGCTGGCTCAGGTCTTTGCCCGCGAAATGGGCCCGGTGCCGGATGTCGACGAACCGGAGCAACTTAAGCAGGCGTTCGAATGGCTGCAGGAGCACCTGTCTGCCGGTCGGCTGCTCGCCTGCCATGACCGCTCCGACGGCGGCCTGTTCGTTTCCGCGCTGGAAATGGCCCTGGCCGGTCACTGCGGCGTGACGCTGGGCCTGGCCGACGACGAGCCGTTGGCTCAATTGTTCAATGAAGAACTGGGCTGGCTGATCCAGGTCTCTGCTGCGGACTGGCCGGCGCTGCAGGCGAGCCTGGAGCACGCCAACCTGGCCGACTTCGCCCGCGTGGTCGGGCGACCCGTGCATGCTGGAGTCGGGAGCGCCAACCTGCGCATCGAGCAGTCCGGCCAGACGATCTTTGATTACCCGCTGGGTGAGCTGGCCCAGGTCTGGGCGCAGACCAGCTACCAGATGCAGCGCCTGCGCGATCATCCGGAATGTGCCGACGAAGAATACGCCGCGCTGGCAAACTGGGATCGTCCCGGGCTGAAAGCGGAACTGAATTTCGAGCTGCAGGCGGCACCGGCTGTCCACAGTGGATCGCGCTCGCCCCGAGTGGCCATCCTGCGCGAGCAGGGCGTCAACGGCCAGCGCGAGATGGCGCGGGCGTTCATGGCCGCCGGATTCGAGGCCGTCGATGTCCACATGAGCGATCTGGAAAGCGGCCGCCAGTCGCTGGATTCTTTCCGCGGTCTGGTCGCCTGCGGCGGCTTTTCCTTTGGTGACGTGCTCGGCGCCGGCCAGGGCTGGGCGCGCTCCATCCTCTTCAACGAAGCGCTCACGGGCTCATTTGAGAATTTTTTTGCCGACCCCGAACGGTTTGCGCTGGGCGTGTGCAACGGCTGCCAGATGCTGAGCGCGCTGAAGAGCATCATTCCCGGCACCGGGCACTGGCCGGAATTCGAGCACAATCGATCGCGCCAGTTCGAAGCGCGTCTCAGCCTGGTGCGGATCGAGCCCTCGCCGTCGCTGTTTCTTGCCGGCATGGCAGGCTCCGTGCTGCCCATTGTCACCGCCCACGGCGAGGGTCGGGCGCGCTTTCAGGGCGAGCCGGATGCGACCGGTGTGGCGCTGCGCTACGTGGACGGACATGGACAGACCGCCGAACGCTATCCCGACAACCCCAACGGCTCGCCGGTCGGGATCACCGGCTTGACCAATGCCGATGGGCGCATCACCATAATGATGCCGCAC
>CAZUTZ010000164.1:0-5949 GCA_964623655.1 uncultured Wenzhouxiangella sp. | reverse complement strand
GGCTGAGGGAGTCGGGAGATCAATTGATGACAACGTGGTAAATTATAACCGAGCCCCCGGCGAGCAGGCCCTGAAACCGGGCGTATCGGGCAGTCGCGTTGGATCAGGCACGCGACCGTCGTCAGACAAAACGCGAAATCTGACGCGCCATGGAGGCGGCGTTGCCGGTGTAGTTCGTGGGCTTGAGGTTCAGCAACCGGTCGCGCTCGGCCTGCGGCAGGTCAAGCCCGGTGATGAAATCGCGCAGTGACTGCTCGTCGATACCCTGACCGCGGGTGAGTTTTTTGAGCTGCTCGTAAGGTTCGGGCAATCCATGCAGTCGCATCACGGTCTGCACGGCTTCGGCCAGCACTTCCCAGGATTGATTCAGGTCAGCGGCCATGCGCCGGCCGTCCGGCTGGAGGCGCTCAAGGCCTTTGAGGATCGACTGCCAGCCCAGAACCGCGTAGCCCAGCGCACTCCCGATGCTGCGCTGCACCGTCGAGTCGCTCAGGTCCCGCTGCCAGCGCGATATCGGCAGTTTGCCTGCCAGGTGATCGAGCAGGGCGTTGCCCAGTCCAAGGTTGCCCTCCGCATTCTCGAAATCGATCGGGTTGACCTTGTGCGGCATCGTCGAAGAGCCAACCTCACCGTCGATGAGTCGCTGGCGAAAGTAGCCCAGAGAAACGTAGCCCCAGATATCGCGCGCAAAATCGATCAGGATGGTGTTGATGCGGATCAGGGCGTGGGCGATTTCGGCCACCATGTCATGCGGCTCGATTTGCGTGGTGTAGGGATTCCATACCAGGCCCAGGTTTTCCACCATGCCGCGCGACAGGGCCGGCCAGTCGACGTCCGGGCAGGCCGTGATGTGAGCGTTGAAGTTGCCGACCGCTCCGTTGATCTTGCCGGTGATTTCGACTCGGGCCAGGGATCTTCGCTGTCGTCTGAGTCGAAACAGGCTGTTGCCGATTTCCTTGCCGAGGGTTGTGGGAGAGGCCGCCTGGCCGTGCGTGCGCGAAAGCATGGGCAGATCGGCGGCATCCAGCGTCAGCTGCTGCAGTGCGCCATCCAGTCGGGTGAGCAGGGGATCGAGCTGGGTTTGCACGGCGGCGCGCAAAATCAGCGCCCAGGCCAGGTTGTTGATGTCCTCCGAGGTGCAGGCGAAGTGGATGAACTCCCGGCGCTCGGCCAGCGTCGGGTGATCCGCGAGCCGATCCTTGATCCAGTACTCAACAGCTTTGACGTCGTGATTGGTGGTCGACTCGATGCGCTTCACTGCAGCCGCATCCTCGCTGCTGAAGTGGTCGGCCAGATGACTGAGAAAACGATCTTCCTCGGGCTTGAGCGCGGGCAGGGCGGTGAATTCGGCGCAATCGGAAAGCGCTTTGAACCACTCCAGTTCAACGCGAACGCGCTGGGCGATCAGGCCACCTTCCGAGCACAATTCACTCAGGCCACGCAGTTTTTCCGCGTAGCGACCATCCAGTGGCGATAAAGCGCTCAGGGTGCTCGGGCCTGGGGTCATGGGCTAGAAATCTTGGTTATCGGTAGGGCGGCTTTAACGGTGCCGCTAGGGCTCGCATCCAGGAAAAGCCGGCCTTGAGTCCTAGAAGTCGGAAAAGATCAGCTCCAGCCAGTTCTCAAGCCCGAGATATTCGTCCGGGTCGGCGGAGACGAAGGCCTGAATGTCCAATTCATGCAGCGCACCGAAATGCTCGGGCTGTTCGTCGAGCTCCAGCAGCGCCTCTGTCACGGAATTTCGCACCGCCACCGGGATTTCCGGCGACGAGGCCAGCGTCTGATGCGGGAATTCGGCCGAGGTGATGACTGGCGTCAGGTTGACGTAGCGTCGAACGAGGTTGTGCGGAACAATCGCGGCATCGGCTTCCGCATCGAAAACGATTTCCACGGCGTCGAGCCACGATGCGGCACCTGAATCGAGCACGGGTTGCTGCATCGGGTTCGGATACCAACTGGCCAGAACCAGATAGCCGAGGCTGGGAGCCGGCATGGTCGCGATCCGCCGACCGATCAGTTCCTCCGGCTCAGTCGCCATGGCATCGGTGGTCAGCAGTGAGAAGGTGGCGGGCTCGTCGGCTCGGGCCAGCGGAATGAAGCCGTCACGTTCCATGCGCAGCGCGATGAGATGGGCGTCTTCGAGGACGAAATCGGGCTGCTGTCCGCGGCGGATGTCGAACCAATAGGTATGGAAGTCGGGTGTGGTCTGGAGCACGAACCGGTATTCGGTTGCTTCATTGAGATAATCTACCAGTGGCTGGTAGACCAACTCGGCCTGGGGCGGCGTAAAAATGGGGTGCACCTGCAGGACGAACGGCGCCTGGTCGCGCGCAAACAATGCCGTAGAAGGCCCCGTTATGGCTGCGGCCAAAAGCAGAAGCAGAATGGGACGATATGACTTCATCGCTGCGTGCCCTTCAAGGCCCTAGAAGAATGCTCGGAATGCTATCACAGAGATTCGGGGAGCAGAAGCGATAGGGCCTGTCCGTGGGCCATCAGCGCGGCCTCCTCCGGCAGTTCGGTCGAGATCACCGCCAGCCCGAAATTGCCGAAGGTGTCGGTCAAGCGGTTCAGGGTATGGCCGACCACCTTGCCGGTCTCATCGATAATCTCGTCGCCGCTTCCGTCTCCCGGTGTTTCCTCACCTCCGCCAGTTGCCGGCTCGGCGGAGATATCGAACGACTGGCGGAAAGCCATCAGCCGCTCTCTGGTTTTGCCGAGATAGTGCACGCGGGCGACGATTTCCTGACCGGGGTAGCAGCCTTTCTGATAGCTGAGTCCGCCACGCTCCTCCAGACCAAGCGACTGCGGCAGAAACCGGCCACTGGTCGCCGGCGCCAACCATGCAATTCCCGCCGTGACATCGCGCTTCTGCCAGTCCCGGGCGGCAGACGTATCCTCAACGGCCCCGGCCGGGTCCAAAGCCAGCGATCGGTCGGCATCGGTCGCCAGAATTTCTGTATCTCCACTGGCCGAAAATGAACCGGCCACGGCGGGTGCGGGCTCAAACGACACTTGCCGCCCGATGGCGTACATCTTCAGTGCCTTGCTGAAGTCGGCGAACTGCACCGCCGGCACGATCAGGTCGACGTTGTTTTCATGGCAACGGGCCAGAATCACGGCGACGACTCTCCCCTTGCGATTGCACCAGGACGTGAGTTGCCAGCCATGCGGATTCGGTGGCGGAAACTTGCTGGTGAATTGGGCATGAGCAAAAGCGGCAGCATCGTCGCCGCCGATGCGCAGGGCATTCAGGTGGGGAAGGAGAAACCAGTCCGACATTTCATGACGTTTCTTTGGGGTTAAGAAGGTACAATTCTAATATGACAAATCAAGACAACACCGAGTCCCAGCCTGACTCGGGTCATCAAGATTCAGGCCGCAAGCCCAAGCGAGAACAAACCTCACCGACCGAGTCCAGACCGCGGGAGGTCGGAGGCCGAAAAAAAGGTCTCGACCCGACCCGCTACGGCGACTGGGAGAAAAACGGCCGGTGCATTGATTTCTGAACCCACCCGCTGACCACAACGGAAACCGAGATGGCGACCAACAACCGACCTCTTTCTCCCCATTTGCAGGTTTATCGGCCTCAGCTGACCTCAGTGCTGTCCATCACTCACCGAATAACGGGAGTCGTGCTCAGTGCGGGATTGGTGGTGATCGTGACCTGGCTGCTCGCTCTGGCTTCCGGTCCGGAGGTTTTTGACCGCGTCAACGGGCTTTTGACCAGTGTTCCCGGCCTGATATTGCTGCTCGTCTGGACTCAGGCGCTTTTCTACCATTTGCTCAACGGCATTCGACACCTGCTGTGGGATGCCGGTTGGCTGCTGGATCTGAACAGTGCCTACGCGTCCGGATGGGCGGTGGTCACTGTCTCCTTGATATTGACCATCGTTGTCTGGGGGAGCCTGCTATGAATCTTCGAAATCCGCTCGCCAACGCGCACAATCACGGATCCTCGGGCGACGGCGTGTCGCACTGGTGGGCGCAGCGTTTCAGCGCAATCCTCATGATTGGTCTGGTCTCCTGGCTGGTGTGGGCACTGATCGCGCTGGTCGGGGCCACCCACAGCGAAGCAGTGGCGTGGCTGGGCAGCCCGTTTCATGCCGCCATGGCAATTCTTTTCTCCGTGGTTGCCATTTATCACTCACGCCTGGGCCTGCAGGTCATCATCGAGGATTACGTGCACCAGCGAGTGGTGGAAGTGGCCCTGCAGCTCGCAGTGAAAATCCTGGCTGTCGTCGGCGCGGTACTGGCCGTGATGGCGATCCTGAAAATTGCTTTTGGAGCTTAAATGGCGAAGTCATACGAGATCACGAAGCACGAATATGACGTGCTGGTCATCGGCGCCGGCGGGGCAGGTCTGCGGGCGACCATGGGCCTGGCGGCAACCGGGCTGACGACGGCCTGCATTACCAAGGTGTTTCCGACCCGCTCGCATACGGTGGCTGCTCAGGGTGGCATGAGTGCAGCCCTCGGCAACATGGGCGAGGATGACTGGCGCTGGCACATGTACGACACGATCAAGGGGTCGGACTGGCTGGGCGACCAGGATGCCATCGAATACATGTGTCGCGAAGCGATTCCCTCGGTGATCGAGCTGGAGCATTTCGGCGTTCCCTTTTCCCGCACGGAAGGCGGCAAGATCTACCAGCGGCCGTTCGGAGGCATGACGACCCGTTTCGGCGAAGGCACGGCGCAACGCACTTGTGCGGCTGCCGACCGGACCGGGCATGCCATCCTGCACACGCTCTACCAGCAGTCGCTCAAGCACGATGCGCAGTTCTTTATTGAATACTTCGCCCTCGACCTGCTGATGGACGAAGAGGGCGCCTGCCGTGGCTGCCTGGCCTGGGATCTGGCCAGCGGCACGCTGCATGAATTTCGCGCCCACGCCGTCATTCTGGCTACCGGCGGTTACGGTCGCGCCTACTTTTCGGCAACCTCGGCCCATACCTGTACCGGCGACGGCAACGGCATGGTGCTGCGGGCCGGTCTGCCGCTGCAGGACATGGAGTTTGTCCAGTTCCATCCGACCGGCGTCTACGGCGCCGGCTGCCTGATCACCGAAGGGGTGCGAGGCGAGGGTGGCTATCTGACCAACTCGCAGGGTGAGCGCTTCATGGAACGCTATGCGCCCAACGCCAAGGACCTGGCCTCGCGCGACGTGGTCTCGCGCTCCATGACCATCGAGATCAGGGAAGGCCGGGGCGTCGGCGAGCGCTCGGATCACATTCATCTCAACCTGCAGCATCTGGGCAGCGAAGTGATCGAAGAGCGGCTGCCCGGCATTGCCGAGACGGCGAAAATCTTTGCCGGCGTGGATGTCACCAAAGACCCCATACCTGTTTTGCCGACGGTGCACTACAACATGGGGGGCATTCCGACCAACCACCATGGTGAAGTCGTCACTCTTAAAGACGGCGATCCGGACAGCGTGGTTCCCGGGCTTTACTCCATCGGCGAGGCCGCCTGTGTTTCGGTGCATGGCGCCAATCGGCTGGGTTCGAATTCCCTCCTTGATCTGATCGTCTTCGGCCGCGCGGTCGCGAAACGCTGCGGTGAGACGATCAAGCCGGGCCAGTCCCACAAAACCCTGCCGGCGGACGTGGTCGACAGCCTGGTTGGGGAATTCGACCGGTTCAGGCATGCTTCCGGCGAGCATTCCACGGCCGAAATCCGGGACGAAATGCAGCAGGTCATGCAGCGCGACGCGGCCGTGTTCAGAACTGGTGAAACGCTGCAGCAAGGCTGTTCGGCCATCGATGGCGTCAACAAGCGTTTCGAGCAGGTGAAAGTGACCGACCGGTCGTTGATCTGGAACTCGGATCTGGTTGAGACCCTGGAGCTGAGAAACCTGATCGGTAACGCGGTAACTACCATGGTCGCGGCCGAGAACCGAAAGGAAAGTCGCGGCGCCCACGCCCGCGAGGATCACCCGGATCGTGA
>CAZUTZ010000163.1:0-5994 GCA_964623655.1 uncultured Wenzhouxiangella sp. | reverse complement strand
GAGTCCGCCGGGGTGGCCGGCGGTGAGGAAAGCTGGTCGACCAGCGCCGGTTTCTTTGACGCCAACGGCAACGGCCTGCTCGATCTGTTCGTGGTCAACTACGTGCAGTGGTCGCGGGAGGTCGATATCGAGGTCGACTATCGCCTGGCCGGCATCGGCCGGGCTTACGGTCCGCCGACCAACTTTGCCGGCACCAACAGCTATCTTTTTCTCAACAACGGCGACGGCAGCTTCAGCGAGCGCGGCGCAGAAGCGGGCATCGCCATCAACCATCCGACCACCGGCGTTCCGATTGGCAAGGGGCTGGCGCTGGCTCCGGTCGACTTCGACGGCGATGGCCGCATGGATGTCATGGTGGCCAACGACACGGTCGGCAACTTCGTCTTTCGCAATCTCGGTGACGGGCGCTTCGAGGAAGTGGCCACCGTCTGGGGGCTGGGCTTTGACCGCAACGGTATGGCCACCGGCGCCATGGGTATCGACTTCGCCCGCTTCGCCAACGATGACCGGCTGGCCGTCGCGATCGGCAACTTCGCCAACGAGATGAGTTCGTTCTACGTCTCCCAGGGCGATCCCACCCAGTATGCCGATCAGACCATCGGCGCAGGCATCGGCGGGCCGACCCGCATGGCGCTTACTTTCGGCGTTTTGTTTCTGGATTTCGACTTGGACGGCCGACTCGATTTTCTGCAGGCCAATGGCCACGTTGAAAACGAGATCAACCAAGTGCAATCCAGCCAGCACTACCGTCAGCCCGGCCAGCTGTTCTGGAACTGCGGCGAGGATTGTGCCCGTCCGTTCGAGGCCTTGCCGCTGGACCGAATCGGTGATCTGGCCCAACCCATCGTCGGGCGGGGTGCCGCCTATGCCGACATCAACGGCAACGGTCGCCTGGACGTGGTGCTGACCCAGATTGGCGGGCCGCCGCTTTTGTTGCGGAACGACACCGACCTGGGCCACCACTGGGTCCGCTTTCGACTGCAGGGTCGGGCTCCGAACACCGACGCCATCGGCGCGCGGCTGAGGCTGGAGGCCGGCGGCCAGGTCCAGTTCCGCCAGGTCATGCCGACCCGCAGCTACCTGTCCCAGGTTGAACTGCCGGTCACTTTCGGCCTGGGCGAAGTCGATCGCGTCGATCGGGTGGTCATTACCTGGCCTGACGGCAGCGAGCAGACGCTCGAAGACCTCGAGCCTGATCGGCTGCACCGGATCGTCCAGCCGTGAAGTCCGCTGCCGGATTGCAAGGGCCCGGTGCGACTGGCATCATTGCCGCTTTGCCGGGCCGGAACCTCCGGAGCGGCCCCGCTGTCTTTCGTGCCATGTCATCGTCTTCTGCTCCAAAAACGTCCGGCATCGAGCCGCCAACCCAGCCATTGGCCGCCCTCTCGAACTGGCTGCGGGGGAGTCTCGTCGGTTGCCTGCTCGCGGCATCGAGTCCGCTGCTGGGCGGTGACGGGCCCTGGTTCATCGATGTCACTGAGCAGGCCGGCATCGACTTTGTGTACGACAACGGCATGAGCGGGCAATTCTACTTTCCCGAGATCATGGGCGCCGGCGGCGCATTGT
Organism: uncultured Wenzhouxiangella sp.; assembly: GCA_964623655.1. Taxonomy (GTDB): domain Bacteria; phylum Pseudomonadota; class Gammaproteobacteria; order Xanthomonadales; family Wenzhouxiangellaceae; genus Wenzhouxiangella. Next base: position 4,428 of record CAZUTZ010000163.1, on the reverse strand, counting down.
TCGACTTCAACGGCAACGGACGGCTTGATCTCTACCTGGTCCAGGGCGGTGCTCTAGGTGCGGAAATCGGCCCGGACGACAGCACTGCACGCGATCGCCTGTATCGAAATGACTCCTTCGTCGACGATGACGGTGAATGGGTCATCCGCTTCACCGACGTGACCGAGGCGTCCGGAATCGATGCCCGCGGCTATGGCATGGGCGTCGCGGTGGGCGATGTCAACGGCAACGGTTATCCCGATCTGTATGTCCTCAACTTCGGCGACAACCAGCTCTGGCGCAACAATGGTGACGGGACGTTTACCGACATCACCGAGCAGGCCGGGGTGAACGACCCGAGCTGGAGCGTGAGCGCCAGCTTTGCCGACCTCAACGGCAACGGCCTGCTCGACCTGTTCGTCGCCAACTACGTGGATTTCAGTTTCGAGGGACACCGCGCCTGTCGCTCGGCCACGACCGGCCAGCAGGACTACTGTTCGCCATCAGCCTACGAAGGCGTGCGCGATACCCTGTTCATCAACCAGGGCGACGGCCGTTTCGTCGACATGACCGAAGCAGCCGGCATGGCCGACGTGCATCGTCACGGCCTGGGCGTGGTGGCGGCTGATTTCAACGGCAACGGCCGGATCGACCTGTATGTGGCCAACGATGGCAGCGCCAACTCGCTGTGGCTCAATGAAGGGGATCTGCGCTTCATCGACGATGCTTTCATGGCCGGCGCGGCCGTTAACGCTGACGGCGCGATGGAGGCCGGCATGGGTGTTGATGCCGGCGACTACAACCGCTCGGGCGCCGATGACCTGTTCATCACCCACATGCGCCGCGAAACCAACACCTTGTATCGCAACGACGGGCAGGGCTGGTTTACCGATGTCACTTCGGCCAGTGGTCTTGGGGCTCCCAGCCTGCCGTCAACCGGTTTCGGCACCGCCTGGATCGATATCGACAACGACGGCTGGCTGGACCTCGTCGCCGTCAACGGCGCGGTTGTCGTCGAAGAAGACCTGGTGGCGGCCGGTGACCCGTTCCCCTATCACCAGCGCGACCAGTTGTTCATGAACCAGGGCAACGGGCGTTTTGTCGACGCCACGGCCGGCGCCGGTCCCGCGCTCCAGGCCTCTCACGTTGGACGCGGTCTGGCGGTGGGTGATATCAACAACAACGGCCGGGCCGACCTGGTGATTTTCAACATCAACGGCCCGGCCCGGGTTCTGCTGAATGAGAAGGCTGCCGGCAAGCACTGGCTGGGCGCTCGACTGACCAATGCCCAGGGCCAGACCCTGACCCAGGCGGTCGCCTGGCTGGAGCTGGACGACGGCCAGCCGCCGCTGCGGCGACGCGCGCGCGCGGACGGCTCGTATGCCTCGGCCAACGATCCCCGCGTCATTTTCGGCCTGGCCGATGACGATTCGGAGCGCGGCGTCGACGTGCACTGGCCCGACGGCCAGCGCGAACGCTTCGAAGCCCTGACGGTGGATCGCTATCACGAACTCCGGCAAGGCAGCGGTCAGGCACTGGAGGGTACGCCATAATGCTTCGTTTTCTGGTTTCGGCCATCCTGCTGGCCGTGGTTTTTTTGCCCGGTCCGGCGCCGGGCGCCGAACTGCGCGAGGTCGAACCAGTGGACCGGGAAGGCACCCCGGCGACGATCCTCGAGGCGATCGACGAGGCGCGCGCTGTGGTCGACGCTGCCGCCGACCGTTCGTCGACCGAGCAGGCCGCGGCGTTTGGACGTCTGGGCGATGTACTGATGGTTCACGGCTTTGCCGGCCAGGCGCGCCAGGCCTACCTGAATGCCAAAACGCTGGCCCCGAACCGGCCTGACTGGCACTACATGCTGGGTCTGGTGGAGATGGACGCCGGTCGCCTGGACGAGGCGGTGGAATATCTGTCCACGGCCATCGAGCGCAATCCCTTCGAATCGGCGGCGCTCATTCGGCGCGGTCGCGTCCATCTCGACCAGGGTCGGCTTGATGACGCCGCTGCGGATTTTGACCGCGCGCTGCAGCTGTCGCCGGAAGCACCGGCGGCCCTGGCCGGCCTGGGTCGTGTTGCCCTGGATCAGGGAGACTACGAAGCGGCCGCCGAATACCTCGAACGGGCACTTTCGATCAGCCCCCAGGCGACCCGCCTGCACCAGCCGCTCGCCATGGCCTATCGGGGCATGGGAGAGGTCGACCGCGCGCGTGCGCATCTGGGGCAAGTCGGCGAGGGGACTGAACCGATCCGCGACGAGTTGCTTGATCGGATGCAGCGCCAGTCGCGCTCGCCGCAGTTCTATCTGGAACTCGCGCTGACCCGCGCCGAAGCCGGCGATCTTTCCGGGGCTCGCCAGCTGCTGGGCACGGCCCTGCAGCTCGATCCGGACGACGCGCTCGTGATGGAAAACTACGGTGAGGTGGTCGCCCGACAGGGCGATCTCGACGAGGCGCGCGCCGCCTTCCAGCGCCTGGTTGAGCTCAGGCCTGACTCGGCCCAGCCCCTGATTTTGCTGGGGCAGGTCGAGGAATTGCAGGGCCGCCTGGCTGAGGCCGGGGAGGCCTATCGAGCCGCCCTGGAGCGTGAATCGGGACATTTGCCGGCCGAAGAGGGCCTGGCCTTTCTCAAACTGGCCGAGGGCGACTTCAGCGGCGCCCGCGCCGACTTTTCGAGGCTGGCCGAGCGGCCAGACCAGCAGGGGCAGGCGCGGTTTGCCTACTGGGCCGCGCTGGCCATGCTCGGCGACGGCGAATGCGAGCGAGGCCGGGTGGCTTTGAACAACCTGCGCGAGCGTTTTCCCGCCGATGGCGATGTGCTGGTGGCCCTGGCCCGGGTCCGGGCCACTTGCGGCGATGCCGAGACTGCTGAGTTGGAAGAAGCGCTGGAGTGGGTCGAGACCGTCTATCAGATGGCGCCTGACATCGAGAACGCCGCAAGCCTGGCCATGGTGCATGCCGCCCTTGGCCAGTTCGACGACGCCGTTGACCTGCAGGCCCACGCCATGTTCGAAGCGCTCAAAGCCGGTCAGCTCGAAGCGCGGGCTGACCTGCGAGCCGACATGGAGCGCTATCAGGACGGGCGTGCGGCCCGGGTCCCGTTCGCGCCCGGCTATCCTGCGTTCCCGTCGCCGTAATCCTGAACCTGTCACTCCCGATCCGGAGTTCAATCACAATGCAAATGGCCAGGCCTGTGTTCGCAATGCTCATCGTCCTCGCTGTGCTGGTCACGAGCGGGTTGGCGGCTGAGACTGATGCAGCCACTGAGCGCGAGTCCCTGCATGAATTCTTCGAGCGCGTCACCGGCGAACAACGCTCGCTCAGTCCTCAGGCCATGTCGGCTGCCGTACTCGGTACGCCTGAAGAAAGCCGCTACCTGGGCCGTCTCGACGTTCCTTCCGTGGAAGCCACCGAGGCCGAGCTGGCCATGGCGAAGCGGCACCGGGCCGAGTTGTCCGAATTCGACCGCGACGCCCTGACCCCCGAAGATGCCCTGTCTTACGACATCATGGCCTGGCAGCTGGACCAGCGCATCGCCGGCGCGGATTTCATCTGGCACGATTTCCCGGTCAACCAGCTCATGGCCGTGCACAACCTGCTGCCAGGCTTCATGACCGCGCAGCATCCCTTACGCAACGACGGCGATGTTGATTTCTACCTGGAGCGCCTGGCGCAGTTTCCGGCCGTGTTTGACGGGACGATTGAAGTGGTCGCCCACCGCGCCGAGCGCGGCCTGCTGCCGCCGCGCTTTGCCGTCGAAAAGACGATCCGGGACAGCCGCGCCTTCATCTCCGGATCGGCGTCGGACAACCCGCTGGTGGTCGAATTGCTGGCCCGGGCCGATCGCGCGGAAGTGCTGTCCGACGAGCGCCGCGACGGCCTGGAGGCCGAGCTCTCCGAGGCGGTCGAGCGCCACGTGGAGACGGCCTACCAGGCTTTGATCGACTATCTCGAAGAGACCCTGCTGCCAAAGACCGAGTCCAATGACGGTGTTTGGCGCATGCCGGACGGCGAGGCCTTTTACCGCTGGGTGCTGCGCGATCACACCACCACGGACTTGCCTCCCGAAGAGATTCATCGGCTCGGTTTGAGCGAGGTCGAACGGATCGAAGCCGAGATGGACGAGATCCTTTGTGCCGAAGGCTATTGCGAGGGGGGCGTGGGTGAGCGCATGGCCGCGCTCAACGCCGAGCCGCGCTTTCTATTCGAGGACTCCGATGCCGGGCGCGAAGCCATTCTCGAAGCCTATCGCGAGATCGTTGCCGAGATGGAGCAGGGCCTGGACGACTGGTTCCATGAAGGTCCGGCCTACTCGATCGAGGTGCAGCGCGTGCCGGTCTATCGCGAAGCGACCTCGTTCGGCGCCTATTACATGCGCGGCAATCCGGACGGCTCACGGCCGGGCGTGTTCTTTGCCAGCCTGCGCTCGGTTGACGAGCATCCCCGCTTTGGT
>CAZUTZ010000162.1:0-6019 GCA_964623655.1 uncultured Wenzhouxiangella sp. | reverse complement strand
GGCGCCGCGCTGGGCTCGGGCGGCACCATTCTGATCATGCGACTGATGGGCGCGGCTTAAGTCGCTGTTTGCAGCGGCAGACTGAATCCGGTCTGCCGCCAGGCGTAAGCCAGCAGCAGGTACCAGGCGGCAAAAGCGAAGGTACCGTGCCACTGGGTCAGGTTGTGGACCACCGACGGGTCGTCCATGAACGCCGAAACCACCACGCTGTTGACCGCCAGTCCCAGCACCACGACCGCGATCGCCAGCATCAGCCACGGCAGCCAGCGCGCCAGGCCGACCGGCCGAAACTTGAGCAACATCACCGACAGGATGATCTTGGCGACCAGCGTGGCCGGGAAATAGGTGCTGATGACCGCCTGGCGGATGGCGTGGTCAATCTCGCCGGCCGAACCGACCAGGGCGATGTAGGCGATCAGCAACACCGGGCTCAGGGTGCCGAGCAGGTGCAGGCTGACCCTCGGCACCCGGCGGCCGGCCGAGAGCAGCTTCAGCCACTGCACGTTCAGCCACCAGGTCAGGATCAGGACCATGCCCGCCGGAATGATGCTGGCGCGAAACACGAATACCGCCGGCTCGCGCCGACCCGACGCGCTGATGCTGATGCAGCCGTCGATGAAAACGCGGCAGTCCGGGACGAGGTCGAAAGCGCGCGACAGCATCAATGAGATGGCCACGCCGACAAAGGCCAGGATAAAGATCAGGGCCGGAACGTAGTGCAGTTTCATTCGGCCATTGTCCTGAACCTGTACCAGTGGCTCAAGCGGCGCACCGATATTCGACTCTGCCGGCTGTCAACGCCGATCAAAGCTCATGGCCTTGACCCGGCGCTCCCGGGGCTGAAGCGCTCGAACCACTCGAGAATCAGCTCCAGGCGCTTGACCAGGTTGACCGGCCTTCCGGTCCGCGACAGGTTGTGGCCTTCGCCTTCGAACAGTGCGAACTCGGTTTCGACATCGTTGTTGAGCAGGGCATAAAACCACTCCTGGCCCTGGCCCATGGGCGTAATGCGATCGTCGCTGCTGTGAATGACCAGGGTCGGCGTGGTGACCCGATCGGCGAACTTAAGCGGCGAGCGGTCCCAGTACAGATCGAAGTTTTCCCACAGCGAGCCGCCGAACTCCACGTTCATGGCGGCCGGCGGATAGGCCTGCGTGCCGGCCTCTGAAATCCAGTTCGACACGCTGCGCTGCGTCACCGCCGCGACGAAACGGTCGGTGCGGGTGGTGATCCAGCTGGTCAGAAAACCGCCGTGGCTGCCGCCGGTCACGAACAAGCGATCCGGGTCCATCCAGTCAAATCGCTCCAGCGCGGCGTCCACCAGGGCCATGTTGTCACGATAATCAACGCCGCCGTAGTCCTGGTATACGGCGGCGCGGAATTCATGGCCGTAGCCGGTCGAGCCGCGATAGTTGGTGAAAATCACCGCATAGCCGGCGCCGGCCATCATCTGGAACTCGTGCATCCACTGATGCCCCCACATGACCCCCGGCCCGCCCTTGATGTTGAGAATCACCGGGTAACGGAGACCCTCCTCGAAACCGGCCGGCCGGACCAGAAAGCCGTCGATTTCAACGCCGTCATTGTCAAAGACGAAACGCTCGAGCTCGGTGGTGTAAAGCCCTCCCAGCAGTTCATCGTTGAAGGAGGTCAGGCGTTGCGGCGGCTGCGAATCCGCCTGAGCCCAGACTTCGCTCAGCTGCGTTTCGCTGTTCTGAATCCACACCGTGGAGCCGTTGTCGGCAAAGTCGACCGAGCCGATGCTCACCTCATGTCCGGCCAAAACACCCGTCTCACCGTCGGCGCGGAGTTCCAGCAGGGGCCGACTGCCGCCCCGGTCAGCCTGGATCAAGGGTCGATCAAAGCCTGCCGGCCAGTGAAGTCGGCTGGTGCTCAGCGCCATGCCGTCGTGCAGTTCCGTCAGTTCGCCGTTGGCCAGCTCCATCATCTGCACGGTCACCTCGGACTCCCGATCGCGCCGATGGGTGAAGGCGATGCGCTCCCCGTCCGGCGAGAACACCGCAGAGCCGACTCTTCCGTCCGGCGTGGGCAGCGTTCTGATCTGCCCACTGTAGGGCGTCAGAAAATGCAGTCCCCGGGCGAACCCGCCGTCGAATTCGCGTCCGTCGAAATCGGCCTGAAATGCGACCCGGGTCCGGTCCGGCGCGACGACAGCGCCGGAGACGTTCCATTCCGAATCCCCCAGCAATCGCTCCATGCTGCCGGTGTCCAGCCGCAAGCGCCACAGCGTGCGGCGACGCTCGTCGATGAAGCCGGCGCTTTCGGTCATGTAGAGCTGGCGCGAGAAAATGCGGACGTCGGGTGCGTCGCGCTCGGCGTTGGCCGGGGCGGTGGCGTCTTCAACCGACGGGTCGATGTTGAGCGTCAGCAGGATGGAATCCTCGCCCAGCCAGGCGAGACTGCTGATGCTGCCCTGGCCGAGGCGGGTGACCGCCTGCGCCTCGCCGCCATCGACCGGCATCACGAAGACCTGCGCCTGGTCGTCCACGGTCCGCACCAGCGCCAGCCGCGTGCCGTCCGGCGAGAATCGCGGCATGCGGTCCGAATCGCTGTTGGTGAATTGACGCGGCGGCGCCGAACCGTCGAACGGCGCCATCCAGATTGCCGATTCGCGCGAGCGTCGGTCGGAGCTGACCGTGGCATGGACCATCGCCACATGCTCGCCGTCGGGGGAAACGCGCGGATCGGAGACGAACTCGAAGTCGAAATAGTCCTCCGGCACCATCGGGCGCGGCGCGTCGGCCAGCGCGGGCAGGGCCGGGGCGAGAAAGAGCAGGAAAGGCAGGAGACGATAGGGGAATTTCACGATCAAGTCCGGGCAACAGGCGGGGTCGACAATCCATCATACGTGAGTGCCCGCCTGACTCATCCGCCCGGCAACGACGCCTCCTCCAACGCAACCCGCGTGTCCTCATCCGGGTACCCATCGGCAATCAACCCGCGATTGAGCTGAAACTGCCGCAAAGCTGATCGCGTGGCCGGCCCCAGAATGCCGTCCGCCTCTCCGGTCTCGTAACCCAACTCGGCCAGCCGACGCTGCATTCCGGCCATTTCTTCGGTCGAAATCGTCCTTTCATCCTGCATTGAAGCCAGCAGCGTGCCGCCACCGGCAATCCGGTCGGCCAGGTGACCGGCGGCGATGGCGAAAAAGGTCGATCGATTCCAGCCCAGCAACACATCGAAATTGTCGTAGACCAGAAAAGCCGGCCCGGCATGACCCATGGGCAGCAGCAGGCGGGCCTCCATGTCGGCGATCGGCAGCTCGGCGCCGTCAGCCCGGCGCACGCCCAGTTCGGCCCACTCGCTCAAAAGCCGTCTCTGGTCGGTGCCGCTTTTCTCGAAGGCGAAATCATCGGGCAGGCTGACCTCCCGGCCCCAGCGCTGACCGGAATTCCAGCCCAGATGTTTCAGCAGGTTCGCACCCGAGGCCAGCGCGTCGGCCGGGCTGTTCCACAGGTCAATGCGCCCGTCACCGTCGCCGTCGACCGCGTGGTCGTAGAACGTCGAAGGCATGAACTGGGTCTGGCCCATCGCGCCGGCCCAGGACCCGCGCATGGCGGCCGGCTCCAGCGACTCGCGCTCGATCAGGCGCAGCGCGGCGAGCAGTTGATCCGTGAAGAAATCGCTGCGGCGGGGATCGCAGGCCAGCGTGGCCAGGGAATCCAGAATCGGCATGCGCCCGGTAAAACCACCGAAGTCCGACTCCATGCCCCACAGCGCCACCAGCACGTGGCCCGGCACGCCGTATTCGCGGGTCAATTCATCCAGCAGCTCGCGATGCCGCACCAGCAGCGTCCGGCCACGCTGAACGCGCGCCGCCGACACCGCGCCGCGCAGGTAGGCGGCAAAACTGCGCACGAACTCCGGTTGAGCGCGATCCAGCTCGATCACTCGGGGCTGGAACTCCAGCCCGGGCAGCACCTCGTCAACCAGCGCGCCCGGAATCCCGTCGGCCCGCGCCGCGGTGGCAAGTTGATCCAGGCAGGCCGCGAATTCGTCTTCTTCAGCGTGAGCGCTGTTAATGCCGACCAACACCAGCAGAAACAGCCGCAAGGCGGCCTTCGAAGCGTTCAAGAAAGCCCTCAACTCGCCTTGCGCGCGGCGATGAACGAGCGGACCATCATGATAAGCAGCGCGGCGCACAGCACCAGCATGCCGACATTGACCGACATCGCCAGCGGGCTCATGTCCGCAACCCGCACAACCAGCGCCGCAGCCGGCGCCAACGCACCCAGCAGGGCGACCACAGCCGCCACGTGCATGAAATGCCGCCGGGCGTTTTCGAAAGCGATCGCCAGACCACCGAGAATGGCCAGCAGCACACCGGGGTAGGCCGGCATCAGGGCGGTGCGGGTGCCGGAAAAGGCAAAGGCGCCGACGCCGAGAACAATCAGCAGAACGGCGAAAACAATGGTTTGCTTGGGCATGGGATTGTTCCTTTAGGTGCCATAGGACTGACCGCAAAGACTACAGAAAGATCAGTGAATCCGGGCATTCGCGAATGACGACCGGATGGCCGCAGCACTCGAATTTGCCCGAGCGACAACCCAGGCATCAAAGACAGCTTTAGTCACTGCTTTTTTCCGGGTGCCGCTCAAAATAATCGTCCAGGTTCGGCGGCCGATACTCGGCATCGGATCGGTATCTCTTCCTGACTGAATCATCGAGTGTTTCGAAAGTATTCCCGGCCGACTCGGCGGCAATGCTGCGGGGACGCGGCCGAATCAGCCGGTAAAATCCCGTTCGGCTCTCACCCGGCCCCTCGTCCCAGCTCGGTTCCGTACCCATGTTGGAGATCCCCAGACCGCATTGCCTCGCCCTTTCAACAATCCACTCCAGGGAAAGGTCGGACAATCCTCGCTTCGCCGTGCCGCCACCCACGTCGGAATGGACGCCGATAAACCAGCGCTGCTCCACCGATTGCTGATCGGAATGGTCCTGCCGCTCCCAAAGCGTCGGGGAGAAGTGTTTCCTTTTTTCATCAACGGCCACCGCATGGCAGGCGTTCTCCACCGTCGAACTGAGCTCCGCATCGTGAAACCGGTGCAGCCTGCCGCTCAGAAAACCGAACCTCAGCGGATTTCCGAGTGCCCCGACCGTATCCCATACGCCGATGTACTTGATCGGCGTCTTGTCCAGCCACGAATAGGTTTTTCGAAACAGCGTTGATTCAGACGCGCGCGGATGCGACCGCCTGGCTCTCGCCCGATAGAGATCGTAGGCTCTGTCGGTCAAGCGTTCATGCTCCGGCTTAAGGATGCCGGAGTTGTTGATCAAGCCACCCAGGCTACGAACCGTGAAGGCCCCGCGACTGAATCCGAACAGAAAAAGTTCATCACCCGGCTCATAGTGACAGACCAGAAAGGCATAGGCGTCCAGAAGATTCCGCGACAGGCCCCAGCCCGTTGCACCATCGAAGCTGCGTCGCAGCCAACTGCCTTCGGTACCGACGCCTGTGCCGTAATAGGTGACCTGTCTCGCACCATCCGGCCCCTCATCGGCAACGGCCGCGGCCAGACGACTGACGTTGGTCGGCCGCGGCACGCCGTCGGCGTCCTGGTCGGGCGTGTTCCATGTTCCGTCACAACAGATAACGATTCTTTTCATTCGGGTCCCGCCGTTATCTCTTTTGGATGATCCTGTTTAGCATTGTTCACCCCGCCGCGCTTTCCCAGGGATTGATCACGCCCAGGTCCGCGCCCTCAAATGGCGCCGTGTCGCGGGTGGCGACGGCAAAACCATGGATTCGGGCCATTGCAGCGATCTTTTGGTGTCGCGCACAATCAAGAGAAATCGGCCGGCTCGATGGAGTTGCGGTCGCGCGGTGATTCGGGAAAATCAGCCCGGCCCGAGCGCGCAAAGGCCACCACCACATCGCCCAAACGCTTGGACGGACGGGTAGCTTCGTCCAGCAGGCGGCGCACGGCCGCCTCTGCGCTCAAACCGTGTTCGGCGGCATAAAGCCGGATGCGGCGATGTACCTCCTCGGGCAGGTTTC
>CAZUTZ010000161.1:0-6080 GCA_964623655.1 uncultured Wenzhouxiangella sp. | reverse complement strand
AGAACGTGCTCATCCTGCTGATGTGCATCGAGCTGATGCTGCTGGCGGTCAACATGAACTTCGTGGCCTTCTCGCGTTTTCTCGATGTCATGGACGGCCAGGTATTCGTGTTCTTCATCCTTACCGTCGCTGCCGCCGAAGCCGCAATCGGGCTGGCCATTCTGGTCGTGCTGTTTCGCAATCGCCAGTCGATCAGCGTGGAAGAACTGGCTGATCTCAAGGGCTAGATGACCGTGACTATAAAAACCATACTGCTGCTCATTCCGCTGCTGCCGCTGGCCGGTTGCCTGATCGCGGGCCTGCTGCGCCACCCGATCGGCCGGGCTGGTGCCCACTGGGTCACGATTCTGGCCGTGGCCGGCTCGTTTGCGCTGTCGTCCTGGGTTGCCTGGGAGGTGTTTTTCAACGACCTGCCGGTGCTCAATTATTCGGTCTACACCTGGGCCGTGACCGACGGCATCCGCTTCGAGATCGGCTTTCTGGTCGACAGCCTCACGGCGCTGATGATGGTGGTGGTGACCTTCGTGTCGCTGATGGTCCACATCTACACCGTCGGCTACATGCACGACGACGACGGCTACCAGCGCTTTTTCTCCTACATCAACCTGTTTACCTTCGCCATGCTGATGCTGGTCATGGCGAACAACTTCCTGCAGCTGTTCTTTGGCTGGGAAGCGGTCGGCGTGGTGTCGTACCTGCTCATCGGCTTCTGGTTCAAGAAAGATACCGCGGTCAGGGCCAACCTCAAGGCCTTCCTGGTCAACCGGGTTGGCGACTTCGGGTTCCTGATCGGCATCGCGGCGATACTTTTGTACATGGGCTCGCTGGACTACCAGGAAGTCTTCGCCGCGACCCCGGCCGTGGAGGGCGCGACCATCAGCATCCTCGGCGGCATGGAATGGCAGGTCATGACCTTCATCTGCATCTGCCTGTTCATCGGGGCCATGGGCAAGTCGGCCCAGGTGCCGCTGCATGTCTGGCTGCCCGACTCGATGGAAGGCCCGACCCCGATCTCGGCCCTGATCCACGCCGCGACCATGGTCACGGCCGGTATTTTCATGGTCGCCCGTCTGTCACCCATGTTCGAGGCCTCGGTCACCGCGCTCAGCGTCATCCTGGTCATCGGCGCAATCACCGCCCTGTTCATGGGTCTGATCGGCATCGTCCAGAACGACATCAAGCGCGTCGTTGCCTACTCGACCCTGTCCCAGCTCGGCTACATGACCGTGGCCCTGGGCGCTTCGGCCTACTCGGTGGCGATCTTCCACCTGATGACCCACGCCTTTTTCAAGGCCCTGTTGTTCCTGGCCGCCGGTTCGGTCATCATGGCCCTGCATCACAAGCAGGACATGCGGCAGATGGGCGGCCTGAGCCGCTATATGCCGATTACTACGGCAACTGCCTGGCTGGGCTCTCTGGCCCTGATCGGTTTTCCGTTCTTTTCGGGCTTCTACTCCAAGGACCTGATCATCGAGGCGGTCAAGCTGGCCGACCGGCCTGGCGTGGCCTTTGCCGTCTTTGCCGTCTACGCCGGCGTGGTGGTGACCGCCCTTTATTCTTTCCGCCTGCTGTATCTGGCTTTTCATGGACCCACACGAATGGACGAAGAGACCCGGGCTCACGCCCACGAGTCGCCCTGGGTGGTGACCATACCGCTGATTCTGCTGGCCATCCCCTCGGTGCTGATCGGCTATTTCACCGTGGTGCCGCTGCTGTTCGGCGGCGCCCTGAGCGATGCCATCTTCGTCCGCGAGGCCCACGACGTGGTCGCCCAGCTGGCTTACAAGTTCGAAGACGGTCCGTTGGCCTTCGGCCTGCACGGGTTCGTGACGCCGGTGTTCTGGCTGGCCATGCTGGGTGTGGGGATTGCGACCTATGTATACCTGTTCAACCCGGCGATCGCCGATGCCGCCAAGCGGCGCCTGTACCCGGTCTGGAGGGTCCTGGACAACAAATACGGCTTTGACGACTTGTACATGAAAGGCATTACCGGCGGCGCGCTCAAATTTGCGTCCGGCCTGTCGAACCGGGGCGACCGCATGATCATCGATGGCTGGATGGTCAACGGCACGGCACGCCTGATAAGCAGGGTTTCCGATGCCTCACGCGCGCTGCAGTCGGGCTTCCTTTTCCACTACGCGTTCGCCATGATCATCGGCCTTGTGGCGATCGTGTCTGCTTTCGTGCTGCTCAGGGGGTGATGCATGTTTGATTGGCCCTTGCTTAGCCTGTTGATCTGGGTACCGATCCTGGGCGGTGCCCTGATCGCCGCCATTGGCAGCAACCTGCCGAAACTGGTGCGTCCGCTGGCGCTGATCTTTGCCTCGGTTTCGGTCCTGCTGGCCTTCGTGCTCTACGCCGGATTCGATGCCACGACCCCGGCCATGCAGTTCGAAGAACAGACGCTGTGGATTGCCGCGTTCAGCATTTACTATCACCTGGGTATTGACGGACTCTCGCTTCCGCTGATCCTGCTTACCACGCCGATCTCGCTGTTGATCATCGTGGCCGGCTGGTGCATCAAGGACCGCCCGCATCTCTACATTGGCTGCTTCCTGCTGCTTCAGGGCCTGATGGTCGGCGTGTTCTCGTCACTGGATGCGCTGCTGTTCTACGTGTTCTTCGAGGCCATGCTGGTGCCGATGTTCCTGATCATCGGCATTTGGGGCGGGCCGAACCGGATTTACGCGACGATCAAGCTGTTCCTGTTCACGTTCCTGGGCTCGGTATTCATGCTGGTAGCCCTGCTGTGGCTGTACCTGCAGGCTGGCAGTTTCCAGATTCTGGATTTCCACGATCTGTCGATCGCGCTCAACGCCCAGATTCTGATTTTCCTGGCGTTCATGTTTGCCTTTGGCGTCAAACTGCCGATGTGGCCGGTGCATACCTGGCTGCCGGACGCCCATGTTGAAGCCCCCACCGGCGGTTCGGTGGTGCTGGCGGCGATCATGCTCAAGATCGGTGGCTACGGTTTCGTGCGCTTTGCCTTGCCGATCACGCCTGACGCGGCGGCGGCACTGGATTGGCTGGTGATCGGCCTGTCGCTGGTCGCGATTGCCTACATCGGCTTCGTCGCCCTGGCCCAGAGCGACATGAAGAAGCTGATCGCCTACAGCTCGATCTCGCACATGGGCTTCGTCACGCTGGGCTTCTTCCTCGCCTTTGCCATCATCCGGAACACGGGCAGCACGACGGGTGCCGGCCTGGGCATGACCGGTGCCATGGTGCAGATGATCTCGCATGCCTTTGTTTCCGGCGCCATGTTCCTGATTGTCGGCATGCTCTATGACCGGGTGCATAGCCGAGACATGGCCAGCTACGGCGGCGTGGCCAATACCATGCCCTGGCTGGGGATGTTTGCCGTGCTGTTCTTCATGGCCAATGCCGCTGTTCCGGGAACCTCGGGCTTTGTCGGAGAGTTCATGGTCATCCTGGCCGCCTTTCACGCCAACTTCTGGTTTGCCTTCGTCGCCGGCCTGAGCCTGCTGCTCGGCGCGGCCTACAGCCTGTGGCTGGTGCGCAAGGTCTTCTACGGCGAGGTCAGCAACAACGCGGTCGCTGGCCTGAAGGATCTGGACGGACGCGAGTGGTTCCTCATGATCACTCTGGCTTTCTTCGTGCTCGCCATCGGCATCTGGCCGTATCCGCTGATCGAGATGATGGAAGTCTCGGTGGCGCATCTGGTCGAGCACATCACGCAGTCCAAGCTGCCCTGACGCCATGACCTGCGAAATCACAACATGCCCTGCCGGGCCTCGTTACGTGCCGCCCAAGTCCCGGGCGGCAAAAATGGATGAAGCGACATGACGATTTCTGAACTGCAACTGGCCCTACCCGAAATCTTCGTGCTCAGCATGGCATGCGTGGTCCTGCTTGCTGACCTGTTCATCTCCGATGAGCGGCGCGGGCTGACCCATATGCTGGCACTGGTCACGCTGGTGTTCGCCACCATCCTGACCCTGCGCTTGATGCTGCCGTCCGGCGAGGTCGAATACGCGTTCGCCGATACCTTCATCCGCGACCGCTTTGGTGACGTGCTCAAGGTCTTCAGCTACATCATCCTGGCCGGTGTGTTCGTCTACGCCAAGCATTACCTGCGCCGCTTCAACCTGTTCAAGGGCGAGTTCTATACCCTGAGCCTGTTCGCGCTGCTCGGGGCCATGGTCATGATCTCGGCAGCCAACATGATCACGCTCTACCTCGGGCTCGAGCTGCTGGCATTGTCGAGCTACGCGCTGGTGGCGCTCGATCGCAATTCGAAATTCGGCTCCGAGGCCGGGATGAAGTACTTCATCCTCGGCTCGCTGGCCTCCGGTCTGATGCTCTACGGTATGAGCCTGGTCTTCGGTGCTACCGGTACCTTGTACCTGTCGGCCCTGAACGAAGCGCTCGGCGCGGGCCTGGGAGACTCGATGATGCTGACCTTCGGTCTGGTGTTCATCGTCACCGGCATCGCCTTCAAGCTCGGCATCGTGCCGTTTCACATGTGGGTCCCGGACGTCTACCACGGTGCACCGCTGGCCGTCACGCTGCTGATCAGCTCGCTGCCCAAACTGGCCGGCCTGGCGCTGGCGATCCGTTTGCTCGATAACGGCCTGGCCGGGCTCCACGGCGACTGGCAGGGCATGCTGGCGGTACTCGCCGCGCTGTCGCTGATCGTCGGGAATGTTGCCGCCATCGCCCAGACCAACATCAAGCGCATGCTGGCCTACTCGACCATTTCGCACATGGGCTTCATGCTGCTCGGCATCCTGGCCGGCACGCCCGAAGGCTATTCGGCGGCGATGTTCTACGCCATTGCCTACGCGATCATGTCGGCCGGCGTGTTCGGCGTCATCATCCTGGTCTCCAACGGCGATCGCGAGGCCGACCAGCTCGACGATTACAAGGGCCTGGCCCGGCGCAACCCCTGGCATGCCTTCCTGATGCTGATGATGATGTTTTCGCTCGCCGGCATCCCGGTATTTCTGGGCTTTTTCGCCAAGTGGCAGGTCATCGCCGCGGCGCTGTCGGCCGGCTTTACCGGCCTGGCCGTGCTGGCCGTCGTCACCGCCGTGATCGGCGCGTTCTACTACCTGCGCGTGGTCAAGCTGATGTACTTCGACGAGCCCGACGATACGAGCGCCATCGCTGCCCCGGTCGACTTCCGCGCCGTACTCACCATCAACGGCGTGGCCGTGCTCGCCCTGGGCGTGTTCTCCGGTGGTCTGATCAGCCTGTGCGTGAGCGCTTTCGTCTGATCGCCGGCCCGCCTGATCGCCGAGACCAGGGGCTCACCGGGGCACAAGCCGGGTAAGCGCGATAGCCTGAAACCGGCCCGGGCCCGGTCGACACCACCGGACATACGTTAGGCTATAGCGCAAGCTTCGGACCTTACGGGAATCTGATGGGTGGCGTCGACGACCTGATCGGCATCGAGTTTTTCTTCCGCCGCACCGAGCTGCTGGTGACCTTCCTGGTCATTCTGCTCGGGCTGGCCTTCGGCAACCTCAAGATCAAGGGCGTCGGCTTCGGCGCCAGCGGCGTGCTGATCGTCGCCATGGCGGCCGGCTATCTCTACCAGTTCGAGCCGATCCGGATTCTGGCCGACCTGGGCATCGTGCTGTTCCTGCTCTCGGTCGGCCTCGAAGCCGGGCCGAGTTTCTTCCGCTCGTTCAAGAAACACGGCAAGCGCTTCATCACCAACGTGCTGGCACTGCTGGGCGTGGCCGGGGTGACCACCGTGACCATCATCGTGCTGGCCGGCATCCCGGTCGGCATCGGTCTCGGGCTGTTCGCCGGTTCGTTCACCTCCAGCCCGGCACTGGTCAGCGCGCTGCAGTTCAGCGCGGAAGAGGAAGTCATCTTCGGCTACGGCGTGGCCTACCCGTTCGGACTGATCGGCGTCATCCTGTTCATCTCGGTGGCCACCCGGATGCTGCGCCGCACCATGGTCGAGGAGGTCAACGCCCGCAGTTCGCTGTTTACCGGCGTGTTCAAGGTCACCAACGAGGCCATCAGCGGCCAGGCACTGCGCAACATCGAGCTGCTCCTGGACCGTGACGTGGTGGTCTCGGGGATCCTGCGCGATCTGTATGTAC
>CAZUTZ010000160.1:2997-6251 GCA_964623655.1 uncultured Wenzhouxiangella sp. | reverse complement strand
TCGGCCGATCCCGGCGCCGTGCCGCAGGCCGAGCTGCTGGACCATCTGTCCTATCGCGAGGCCTTCGAGCTGGCCTACTTCGGCGCCCGTGTGATCCATCCGCAGGCACTCAGCCCGGCCCAGGAATGCGACATTCCGGTCTTCATTCGCAATACCTTCAACGCACAGTGCCCGGGCACGCGCATCGATTCGGCCGGCCATCCGACACCGCCGGTCAAGGGCATCTCCGGGGTCGGCAACATGGCCCTGATCAACATCGAGGGCGCCGGCATGATCGGCGTCCCCGGCACCGCCGAGCGCATCTTCGGCGCTTTGCACCGGGCCGCGATCTCGGTCTCGATGATTTCCCAGGGTTCGTCGGAACACTCGATCTGCGTGGTCGTGCCGGGAGCGGCCGGTGAAAATGCGCGCGCCATCCTGGAACAAGTGTTCGATCGCGAACTGCGCCACGGCCAGATTCATCGCATCAGCCTGCTGTCCGACCTTCGTATCCTGGCCATCGTCGGCGAGGGGATGACCGGTCGGCCCGGCATTGCCGCGCGCCTGTTCGGCAGCCTGGCACGTGCCGGCATCAACGTGCGCGCCATTGCCCAGGGCGCCTCCGAGCGCAACATCTCGGTGGTCATCGACGAACATGACGCCGAGCGCGCGCTCAAGGCGATCCATGCCGGCTTCTATCTCTCCGACCAGACCATCTCCATCGGCCTGATCGGGCCGGGCCAGGTCGGTTCGGCGCTGATCCGCCAGATCCTGGAAGCTGCCGAACGCCTCAAACGCGACGCCAATCTGGACCTGCGCCTGCGCGCCGTGGCCACTTCCAGCCGCATGCGCCTGGACGAAACGGGGCTGAATGCCGAAGACGCCGACAGCCCCCTGGGTGCGGCCCCTGAAGCGCTCGATCTGCAGCGCTTTGTCGCCCATGTCCATGATGATCATCTGCCGCATGCCGCCATCATTGATTGCACCGCCAGCAACCAGGTGGCCGAACATTATCTGGACTGGATTGACCGCGGCATCCACGTCATCACCCCCAACAAGCAGGCCGGCAGCGGCGATCTGTCGCGCTATCTCGAACTCAGACAAAAGCTCGAATCGTCCAGCACCCGCTGGCGCTACGAGGCCACCGTCGGCGCCGGCCTGCCGGTGATCCAGACCCTGCGCGACCTGATCGACACCGGCGACCGGGTCCTGGCCATCGAGGGTCTGTTTTCCGGCACCCTGGCCTATCTGTTCAACCGCTTCGAGCCGGGCATGTCTTTTGCCGCCCTGGTCAGTGAAGCACGCGCGGCAGGCTACACCGAGCCGGACCCGCGCGATGACCTGTCGGGTATGGACGTGGCGCGCAAGCTGGTGATCCTGGCCCGTGAAATGGGCCTGGCCATCGGTCTCGACCAGGTCGAGGTCGAAAGCCTGGCCCCGCCGGAGTTGAACGGCCTGAGTGTCACCGAGTTTCTCGAAGGGCTGGTTGAGCATGATGGTGCCATGGCGCAGCGCCTGGAAACAGCCCGGCAGTCCGACCAGGTGTTGCGATATGTCGCCACGCTGGATTGCGCGGGTAAAGCCTCGGTCGCGCTGCAGTCACTGCCCGCCAATCATCCGTTTGCCAACCTGGCCCTGACCGATAACGTGGTCGCCTTCCGCACCGAGCGCTACCGCGACAATCCGCTGATCGTCCAGGGGCCGGGCGCCGGCCCGGACGTCACCGCCGGCGGCGTGTTCGCCGACCTGCTGCGCGTCGCCGCCGGACTGGGAGCGCGGCTGTGACGGCACGCGTGCAGGCCAGGGCGTTTGCGCCGGCCAGCGTCGGCAACGCCGGCGTCGGTTTCGATCTGCTGGGCTTTGCGGTCCAGGGCGCCGGCGATACGGTCACGGCCACCCGCACCGACTCACCGGGCGTGGTCATCGAGGCCATCAGCGGCACGGTCACCGACCTGCCTCAAGACCCGGAAAAGAATACGGCCGGCAAGGCCGTCCTGGCGCTGCTGCAGGCGGCCCAAGCCGACTTCGGCGTCAGTCTGCAGATCCGCAAGGGCATTCCGCTGGGTTCCGGCCTGGGCGGCTCGGCGGCCTCGGCCAGTGCCGCGCTGATCGCGGTCAACGCCCTGCTCGAGCAGCCGCTGGAACTGCCGTCGCTATACCGCTACGCGCTGATCGGCGAAACCGTGGCGTCCGGCTCGGTGCACGGCGACAACATCGGGCCTCAACTGCTCGGCGGACTGGTGCTGGCCTCTGCGGAACATCTTTTTCGGATTCCGGTACCGGAAGGCCTGTATTCGGCCGTGGTGCATCCCGACTACATCGTCGAAACCCGAACCGCCCGCCAGGCGCTGAGCGAGGGATTCGGCATCAAGACCATCGTGGCCCAGCAGACCCGCCTGGCGCTGTTTCTGAGCGGCTGTTATCAGGGTGACCTGGATCTGATCCGCGCCGGCCTGGCCGACGTTCTGGTCGAGCCGCGCCGGGCCCACCTGATTCCGGGCTTTGCCGAGGTCAAGCAAGCCGCGCTCGACCACGGCGCGCTGGGCTCTTCAATATCAGGCGCCGGGCCCAGCGTTTTCGGCTGGTTTGAAAGCCGGGCGGCGGCCGAGCAGGCCGGAAAGGCCATGGGCGCGGCCTTCAGCCGGCACGATCTCCAGGCGAGCGCCTTGATCTCGCCGCTGGGCGCACCCGGCGCCTGCCTGCTCGAAGACGACGCCGCCCTGCCGATTTGACTCGAATTGATCATGATGAACTACCTGAGTACCCGCTCCGATAGCACCGCCGTCGATCTGGCGACCGCGCTGCGACGCGGCCTGGCCGACGATGGCGGACTGTATGTCCCGGAAAGCATCCCCCGACTGGATCCGGCACGCCTGCCCAGAAACCCCGGGCTGCCTGCGACCGCGACCCAGCTGCTCGCGCCTTTCTTTGCCGGCAGCGCGCTGGCTGAAGACCTGGCCGACATTTGCGCAGAGGCGCTCGAGTTGCCGCTGCCGATGATCGAGTTCGAGCGCAAGGAAAGCTGGGTCCTGGAGCTGTTCCACGGGCCCACCGCCGCGTTCAAGGACTTTGCCGCGCGTTTTCTGGCCGCGTGCATGAGCCGACTGCGCGCACCAAACGACCCGGTCCAGACCGTGATCGTGGCGACTTCCGGCGATACCGGTGGCGCCGTCGCGGCGGCCTTTCATCGCCGGCCGGGCTTCCGGGTCGTGATTCTGTATCCGAAAGGCCGCGTCTCCGCCCGCCAGGCCCATCAGCTTGGTGCTTTCGGCGAC
>CAZUTZ010000160.1:0-2987 GCA_964623655.1 uncultured Wenzhouxiangella sp. | reverse complement strand
GCCTTCTGCGTGCAGGGCGACTTCGACGACTGCCAGCGTCTGGCCAAGCAGGCCCTGAACGACCCGGAACTCAACCAGGCCCTGCACCTGACCTCGGCCAACAGCATCTCCATCGGCCGCCTGCTGCCGCAGATCAGCTATTACGCCCATGCAAGCCTGAAACTGCGCCGCGACGTGCCGCTTCCCGTCGACGTCATCGTGCCGACCGGCAACCTGGGCAATGCCCTGGCCTGCATTCTGGCCCGTGAAATGGGCCTGCCCATCGGGGAGGTGGTCTTGGCGACCAACGCCAATCGCACCCTGCCCGAATATTTGTCCGGCTCGGACTACCGCGGCCGGCCGGGCCTGGCCACCCTGGCCAACGCCATGGACGTCGGTGATCCGAGCAACTTCGAGCGCCTGGCCTGGTTTTTTCGCGACCGCGACCTGCGCGACGTCAACATCCGCTCGCTCAGCATCGACGACGACACCATCCGGCAGACCATCCGCCGGGTCGACGCCGAGCACGGAATGGCCCTGTGCCCCCACACCGCCTGCGCCGTGGAAGTCCTGCGCCAGCGCCGGGCCGCCGGCATCACCACGCCCCACCTGATCGCCGCCACCGCCCATCCGGCCAAGTTCAACGAGGTGGTCGAGCCGCTGCTGGGACATGAAATCCAACCGCCGCCGGCGCTGGCCGAGCTGCTGGGCCGGCCGAGCCACGCAGAGCCACTGGCGGCCGATTTCGAATGCCTGCGCCGGACGCTGAAGGGTGTTGCCGAGTAGGCCGGCATGACTTTTGCTCCGAGGCATGTTTCACCGATAGATTTGGTGTCAAGCCGCTTATATTGGCTTTTTCAGCGCAAACTAGGTAATACAATTGCAATTACCTAGTTTATTCAGTAGGGTTACCCTATTGTCGACAGACGTGAATCATGCGCTCCCTCGTTTCCGGTTACCTGCAAGACCTCAGCTTCACTGCTAATCACCTGGCAGCCCTGCGTACATTAGGTGAGTTCAGGGGCAAGCAGAGCCTGTATTTTCACCAGGCGCCGGAGACGCTAAAGACGCTCCGGCAGGCAGCGGTGGTGGAATCAACTGAGTCGTCAAGTCGTATTGAGGGGGTGACGGTGGCGCCGGACCGGCTGGAGCCGCTGGTGCTCAAACGCACCGATCCGCGCAATCGCTCCGAGCAGGAAGTGGCCGGCTATCGGGATGCGCTGGGCCTGATTCACGAATCGGCCCGCGAGATGGAGTTCTCCGCCAACATCGTGCTGCAGCTTCACGGCATGCTCTATCGCTACATGCCGCAGCGCGGGGGGCGCTGGAAGAGCAGTCCGAACGAAATCACCGAGACCCAGGCCGACGGCAGCACCCGGGTGCGGTTCGTGCCGACCTCGCCGCATCTGACGCCGATCCAGATGGACCAGCTTGCCGAAGGTTATGCCCGGGCGGTGGATGCCCATCATCAGGATCCGCTGGTGCTGGTGCCGCTGGCCATCCTGGATTTTCTCTGTATTCACCCGTTCACAGACGGCAATGGCCGGGTGGCGCGGTTGCTGAGCCTGATGCTGCTCTACCAGGCCGACTACGAGGTCGGCCGCTACATCAGCCTGGAGCGCATCATCGAGCAGAGCAAGGAAAGCTACTACGAGACCCTGGAGAAGAGCTCGGCAGGCTGGCACGAGGGTCGGCACGACGCCATGCCCTGGCTGGAGTACTTCTGGGGCACGCTGATTCGCGCTTATCGGGAGTTCGAGGAACGCGTGCATCGCGTGCGCACCGTGCCCGGCGCCAAGACCGAGCAGGTGCGTCTAGCGGTGTCCCACCGCGCACAGCCCTTTGCCATTTCCGAGATTGAGGCCGAATGCGCCGATGTCAGCCGCGACATGGTGCGCCATGTGCTGCGGCAGATGCGCGAAGAAGGGCTGATCGAAGTCATAGGCCGCGGCCGCGGGGCCAAATGGCGACAGGTGGAACCCGATCAGAACAATAACTCCATAGCATCATGACGTTATAATGTCATGGTGCAAGGCCGATTTCCGGAGACGATATATGAAAGCCACGCCCAAGCGCACCACCGTCTACTTCGATCCACAGATACACGCCGCGCTGCGGCTGAAGGCCGCGCACGGAGATCGCTCGCTGTCAGATTTGGTCAACGACGCCGTGCGCGCGGCCCTGGCCGAGGATCAGGAAGACTTGAGCGCCTTTGCCGATCGAATCGAGGAGCCGACCTTTAGCTACGAGGCCTTGCTCGACGATCTCAAGGCGCATGGCAAGTTATAGGCTCGAATTCAAGCGCTCGGTCGCCCAGGACCTGCGCGCCCTCCCGAAAAAGAATGTACAGCGCATCCTCAAGCGCATAGAAGCCCTGCGCGACGACCCGCGACCCGTGGGATCCGAAAAGCTGTCTGCCAGTGAACGCTACCGCATCCGCCAGGGGCTGTATCGCATTCTTTACGAAATCCACGACCAACGACTGCTGGTGGTGGTCGTCAAGGTGGCGCATCGACGCGATGTCTACCGAGGGCGTTGACCGATCTACCGATGACAAGCGGACGAAGAACCAACAAACAACCCTGAACAAGACCGATGACCGAAAACCGCACCGACAACGACATTGCCGCCAGCCTGAATCCAGCTGAATCGAAGCGGAACGGATTGCAGGACCTGCTGCCCGAAGCTTTCACGGAAGGCAGGATTGACGTGGCCGCCCTGAAGCGCGCGCTGGGCGAGGACGTCGTTGTCGAGGGCGGCGAGCGCTACCGGCTGGATTGGGTGGGCAAGTCCGAAGCCTACAAGGTGTTGCAGGCCCCGACGACCGCCACCTTGCGCCCACGCCGGGACCAGTCCGTCAATTTCGACACCGCCAGCCATGTGTTTATCGAGGGCGAGAACCTGGAAACGCTGAAAGTGCTGCAAAAGGCCTATTTCGGCAAGGTCAAGCTGATCTATATCGACCCGCCCTACAACACCGGCAACGACCACTTCGTCTACCCGGACCG
>CAZUTZ010000159.1:0-6320 GCA_964623655.1 uncultured Wenzhouxiangella sp. | reverse complement strand
GACCGACCAGCCCTGATCGTCATTCCCGTTCTCATCGGCCACGGCCGTCATTGCCACTGCGCTCAACAGCAGGGCGAGATTCGTCATTAATCGCATGGTTGGTGTCCGTTTTCTGGTTTTGTTGGTCTCACGCAGAGGCGCAGAGCCGCGGAGAACGCAGAGGAAAAGAGCAGTTTTGTTTTCGTGCGAGGCCCGCTTTTTCGCCTTGCTTAAGCTTGGCGTGCTATTCCAGTTTTTTGCCCTCATTTCTCTGCGTGCTCTGCGCCTCCGCGTCTCTGCGTGAGGCTTCTTTCCTTATCAAAAAGAGAAAATGAAGTCACTTCAGCTCGTTGGCGACGCCGTGAGGCACGTGGCCGGTGGCGACTTCCTGGCTGGCGGTGGAGCAGTGCATTTGCTGATCGTCGAAAAAGATGTCGGCGCCGAAGGCGCGCAGGAACGGCGCCTTGGGCCGACCGCCGAGAAACATGGCCTCGTCAATACGAATGCCCCAGGCGCGCAGGGTCAGGATGACGCGCTTGTGCGCCGGCGCCGAGCGCGCGGTCACCAGCGCCGTGCGAACCGGGTTTTCATCCGCCGGATAAGCCGACTGGATACGGTGGATGCCTTCCAGCACGCGCTTGAACGGCCCGGCCGCCAGCGGCTCCAGAGCGGCGCGGCGCTCGCTGTCGGAAAACGCCTCCAGCCCGTGTTCCTTGTAGATTCGCTCGGCTTCGTCGGAAAAGATCACGGCATCACCGTCGAAGGCCAGGCGCAGCTGGCTGGAGCGATTTTCGCGCGTGGCGGTAGGCAGAATGGTCGCTGCGGCATAGCCGGCCATCAGCACCTTGCGCACGTCGTCGTCGTTGGAAGACAGAAACAGCTGCGCGCCGGAGGCTTCGATGTAGAGTGCCGGCGAAGCGCCGCTGGTGAACACGGCACGCTGGATGTTCAGCCCGTGATGTTCGATGGAGTTGAAAATCCGCAGTCCGATATCGGCGTTGTTGCGCGATAACAAAATGACTTCCACGCCCGGGTGGTCCATGCCGCCTTCGTTCAGTGCCAGCAGCTTTTTGACCAGATTGAAGGCCACACCGGGCCGCAGAATCTCATTCTCCCGCTCCAGCTGATAGGCCATATAGGCCTCGAGGCCGCCTTCTTCGTAGACTTTGTGCGAGCTGTCCAGATCAAACAGGGCGCGCGATGAAATCCCCACTTTAAGCGGGCCGGGCGCGTCGAAACGGTCGTCAGGATCAGTCATGGAGTCGGGAAGATATCACAGGCGATTCGGGGGCAAGGATCCAACCGCGCCGGCCTCGGCGAGGGTCAGGACTCGGGAATCAGGAATTGCTCGTTGATGATGCGCTCTTCCAGGGAGTGCTCCGGGTCGAACAGCAGGCGCGGTCCGATGCTTCGATCCAGCTTCACTTCGACCCGGGTGACATTGCGCACTTCGTCATAGTCGGCCGTGGCGCTGACCGGTCGGCGCTGCGGATGCAAAACCTCCAGGGCAATCTCGGCGTCGGCCGGCAGAATCGCACCCTGCCAGCGGCGCGGGCGGAACGGACTGATCGGTGTGAGCACGATGGCTTCGGTCCCCAGCGGCAGGATGGGCCCGTGAGCCGACAGGTTGTAGGCGGTCGAACCGGCCGCGGTCGCCACCAGAACGCCGTCGGCCACCAGCCGCTCCAGACGCACCAGACCGTTGACGAGGATGCGGATCTGGGCGGCCTGGTTGATCTGGCGCAGCAGCGAAACTTCGTTGAAGGCCACGGCGCGATGCGGCTGGCCGTCGACATCGGTGCAGCTCATCTGGAGCGGATTGAGCGTGACCGGGCGGGCATCGGCAATGCGCTCCAGCAGCCCCTCCGGCGCGTATCGATTCATGAGAAAACCGACATCGCCCAGGCGCATGCCGAATACCGGCAGATCCAGATCCACGTGTTCGTGGAGGGTATGCAGCATGAAACCGTCGCCACCCAGAACGACCAGCACATCAGCCGACTCGGGTGTGACCCGACCATAGCGCCTCTCCAACTCGGCGACCGCATCCAGAGACTCCGGATGTTCACTGGCCAGAAAAGCGACGGCCGGCGGGCTGCTCATTCCGACGTCGCGTTGAGTAGTTGGGCGAACCCGTTGAGCGCGACCTGCAGCGACGGGTAGTCACTCGCCGAGCTGTTGCGCATCTGCTCCAGCATGGTCAAGGTTCGCTCGCTCTCGGCCTGATGGCGCTGGAACCAGGCTTCGACCGGATCGGTCTGGTCACCGCTCTCGAGCAGGATTCGACGCGTGATCCGGCGGTGGAAACGATACATTTCATCGCGCAGATTGCCGCGCGCATGGGCATGCCACGGACGCTCAACGGGCAGCATTTCAATGCTGCGCCGCAGCCATTTCAGGCTGAGGCGGTCGATGACGCCGAAATAGATCCCCGCCACCCGATCCACGGCGACATCCTGGCTGCTGGCTTCATCCACGATATCCAGCGAAGGCTGCAGGAAGCGCAAATGGGCGACACGCTCGGCCAGGGCCTCGGGAAAACCGGCCGTGACCAGACGCTCGACATGCTGCCGCCAAAACTCGGACAGTTCGTCGTCCAGCATCTCGCTCATCTGCGCCGTGTAGGCCTGAATACCCGGCGCGAAGCGCTGCACCCAGCTGGAGATATCGATATCGTAGCCGCCGGGCAAGGCAATCAGGCGGCGCGTGGCCTGACGCAGCAGATTCCACATCTCCAGGACCGCTTCGGTCTGCATCTCGGCCGGGACCTGATTGTCCAGGGCCTCGATCTCGGCCCAGAATTCACGGGCGCGGAACACTTCGCGGGCGACCGTATAGGCCTTGGCCATGCTGGCCGAGTCGGCGCCGGTGTCTTCGCGGATCCGGGTGGCGAAATGCGCGCCCATGCGGTTGACAATGGAGTTGGTGACCCGCGTGGCGATGATCTCGCGCCACAGCCGGTGGCCGGGCATCAGGTCGGCAAATCTTTCCTTCAGCGGCCGGGGGAAATAGTCCTCCAGCTCACGGGAGAGGTAGGAATCCTCCGGAACGCTGGAGGCGACGATTTCCTGATACAGGGTGATCTTGCTGTAGGACAGCAACAGGGCCAGCTCCGGTCGCGTCAGACCGACGCCGCCGGTCATTCGCTCGCGCAACGTCTCCTCGTCGGGCAACTGCTCCAGGTCACGGTCCATCACGCCCTGGCGGTCGAAAATGGCGATCAGATGCGCTTCGGCGCCCAGCCGTCGGCTGGTCAGGCTCTCCATCATGCTGATGGCCTGGGTCTGCAGATAGTTGCTGCGCAGGACCAGATCGGCGACCTCGTCGGTCATGGATGCCAGCAGCTGATTGCGCGCGGCCTTGTCCAGACGTCCTTCCTTGACCGCCTGATTGAGCAGGATCTTGATGTTGACCTCGTGGTCGGAGCAGTCGACGCCGGCGGAGTTGTCGATGAAGTCGGTGTTGACCCGGCCGCCGGCAAGCGCGAACTCGATCCGCGCGAGCTGGGTGAGACCCAGGTTGCCGCCTTCGCCGATCACCCGGCACTTCAGCTCACGGCCGTCGACGCGGACCGGATTATTGGCCGGATCGCCGACATCGACGTGGCTCTCGCGGCTGGACTTGACATAAGTACCGACACCGCCGTTCCACAGCAGGTCAACCGGCGCCTTGAGCAATTCGCGGATCAGTTCCAGGGGCGTCAGGCTCTTGTGCTCCACGCCCAGCCACTGGCGAACTTCGGGCGATAAGGGAACGGTCTTTGCCTGGCGCGAGAAGACGCCGCCGCCGGAAGAGATGAGGTCGGCGTTGTAGTCGGCCCAGCTGGAACGCGGCAGATTGAACAGGCGCTCGCGCTCGGCGTAACTGGTCTCGGCGTCCGGATCGGGGTCGAGAAAGATATGCATGTGATTGAACGCCGCTTTCAGGCGAATATGGCGTGACAGCAGCATGCCGTTCCCGAACACGTCACCAGCCATGTCGCCGATGCCCACCACCGAAAAGTCCTCGCTCTGGGTGTCGATGCCCAGCTCCCGGAAGTGGCGCTTGACTGACTCCCACGCCCCGCGCGCCGTGATTCCCATGCCTTTGTGGTCATAGCCGTTGGAGCCGCCGGAGGCGAAGGCGTCGTCGAGCCAGAAACCGTGCTCGACCGAGATGGCGTTGGCGATGTCGGAAAACGTTGCCGTGCCCTTGTCGGCCGCGACCACCAGATAGGGATCGTCACCGTCCAGCCGGGCCACGTCGCGCGGCGGCAGCACTTGATCGTCCTTGAGGTTGTCGGTGATATCCAGCAAGCCGTTGATGAAGCTGCGATAGCAGTAGACCACTTCGGCCATCAGCGCGTCGCGGTTGTCGCCGGCCGGTGGCTGCTTGACGACGAACCCGCCTTTTGCCCCGACCGGCACGATCATGGTGTTCTTGACGTTCTGGGCGCGCAGCAAACCCAGCACCTCGGTACGGAAATCAGCCAGTCGGTCCGACCAGCGCAAACCGCCACGGGCCACCATGCCGCCGCGCAGATGAATACCCTCGACCCGCGGCGAATAGACCCAGATTTCACGGAACGGGCGCGGCCGCGGCAAATCCGCGACACGCTCGGAGTTGATCTTGAAGCTGATGTAGGGACGCGGTTTCTGGTGCGCATCGAGCTGGAAGAAGCTGGTGCGCAGGATGGCGCGAATCAGATCGGCGAATCCGCGCAGGATGCGATCCTGGTCAGCCGAGCCCACGCTGTCGAGCGCACGCAGGATCGCCCGGCGCACGACTCGGGCCCCCTCGCCCCCCGCTCGAGTCTCGCGGGCCGCATAGACCTCGTCCAGGAATTCGGCGAGCACCGGGTCATCAAAGCTTTCCAGCAACAGGCCACAGCGTGATTCAAGCGCCTTGCGCGCCGCGTGGCGCTGAGACCGGCTCTCTTCGGCCCGGCGCGGATCCAGACGGGCTTCGAAATATTCAACCAGCAGGCGAGCTACCAGCGGCCACGCCGCCAGGGTCTGTTCCATGTAGACCTTCGAGAACGGAATGCCGGTCTGGACCAGGTATTTGCTTAAAGCCCGCAACATGCCGGCCTGGCGCCAGTTCAAATGCGCCAGCACGACCAGGCGGTTGAAACCGTCGTTTTCGCAATAGCCGCGCCAGGTTTTCTCGAACGCGTCCTGGAAGTTATCGCGAATCAGCTGCAGGCCGATATCGTCATCGGACGGCATGCGCATGTCGAAGTCCTGAACCCAGAGGCCGTGATTGCCGTCCAGGCGCACCTCATAGGGGCGCTCGGAGACGATCCGCATCCCCAGGTTTTCGAGCATGGGCAGCACGTCGCTCAACGGCAGCGGCTCGCCGTACTTGAAGAGCTTGAAGCGCAATTTCCCGGGCACGCGCGGCCGCGGCCGGTACAGGCTCATGCGCAGATCATCGGCATCGCGCAGGCTGGCTGCCTGGACGACGTCGTAACTGGCCACGTGGGGAGAGACTTCTTCCATGTAGGAAGCCGGGAATGCGTTACCGTAGCGGCGACTCAGCTCACGGCCGCGCTCTTCGCCCTGCTCGCGGATCAGAATGTCGGTCAGCTCGTCACTCCAGGACCGGACCGCCTGCTTGATCTTGTCCTGAATCGCCTCGACGTCGCATTCGATCATGCCGCTCTCGCGCGGGCGGACGATGACGTGGACTCGGGCAAGCTTGGACTCGCCGACCTGGACGGCAAAGTCCAGCCGGTCTCCCTTCAGGGCGCGCTTGAGGATGGCCTGGATGCGCTCGCGATTTTCGGTATTGAAGCGGTCCCGGGGAATGAAGACCAGGCAGGAAAAAAAGCGGCCAAAACGTTCGCGCCGGATGAACAACCGGGTCTGGCTGCGCTCCTGCAGATCCAGAATACCGACGCCCATATCCAGCAGTTCTTCGGCGCTGGCCTGAAACAGCTCGTCTCGCGGCAGCGTTTCGAGGATATGCAAAAGCGCCTTGCCGGCGTGACTGTTCGGCCGAAGCCCCGACAGTTCGACCACCTCGGCAACCTTGCGACGAACCAGCGGCGTATCGACGCAGCGCCGGGTGTAGGCGTTGGAGGTAAACAGCCCGATCATGCGCCGCTCCCGGACCACCTCACCCTGCTCATCGAAATCGAGCAGGGAGATGTAATCCATGTAGCCCCCGCGGTGGACCGTCGACAGCGCATTGGCCTTGGTGATGATCATGGGCGAATCCGCGCTGGGACGCGCATGGCCACGGCGCAGATCCGACAGTGACCGAGTCGGCGAGGAATGATGTTCGGCGTGCATGATGCCCAACCCGGTTTCCGGGACGGCTTTCAGGACGCGCTGGCCGGGCTCACCCTCCACCAGATA
>CAZUTZ010000158.1:0-6437 GCA_964623655.1 uncultured Wenzhouxiangella sp. | reverse complement strand
TGTCGCAGATGGTTGTGGGGGGTCCGGGTTCCGGGTTCCGGGTTCCGGGGAGCTTTGCGGCTTGGCGAGGCCTTGAGGCAAGGCAGGTTCATCTGATGGGAGATCCGCGTTAATCTGCGTTCACCTGCGGTTTCAATCCAATACAGACTTTCAACCAGCATGAATTTCAAAAGCGACAACGAAGCCCCCGCCCACCCGGCGATTCTCGACGCCGTCGTCGAGGCCAACCGCGACTTTGCCACGGCTTATGCCGCGGACCGCTACAGCGAGCGACTGAACGCGCGGTTTTCGGAGGTGTTTGAAACCGAATGCCATGTCTTGCCGATTGCCACCGGCACGGCGGCCAACAGCATCGTGCTGGCCGAGCTGAGTCCGCCATGGGGAGCGGTGATGTGCCATCAAGTCGCCCACATCCACTGTGACGAAGGCGGTGCGCCGGAGTTCTACACCCACGGCGCCAAGCTGGTGCCGCTGGCCGGTGACCGGGCACGATTGGATCCGGCGATTCTGGCCAGGGCCATAGACTCGGCCGGGGTGCACGGCGTGCACAACTGCAAGCCCTCGGTGGTGTCGGTCACCCAGGCCACCGAATGCGGCACGAGTTATCGTCCTGAACAGGTTCGCGAACTGGCCGACGTCGCCCACGAGCGCGGCCTGCCGCTGCACATGGACGGGGCGCGCTTCGCCAACGCCGTGGCCTGGCTGGGCTGCACGCCCGCCGAGATCACCTGGAAAGCCGGAGTCGACGTGCTGTCGTTCGGAGCGACCAAGAACGGCGCGCTGACCGCCGAGGCGGTGGTTGTTTTCGGTCGACCGGAGTGGCTGGAGGGACTGGAACGACGGCGCAAGCGCGGCGGCCATCTGCTGTCGAAGATGCGCTATGTCTCGGCGCAGTTGCTGGCCATGCTGGAAGACGATCTCTGGCTGGAAATCGCCCATGCCGCAAACACGCGCGCCGCCGACCTGGCCGCAGGCATCGAAAGCTCAAGCGAGGCTGCTCTGGAGTGGCCGGTGGAAGCCAACGAAGTGTTCATGCGCGCTGAACCGGCGGTTTTGCAGCAGCTGAAAGATCAGGGCTTCGAATTCCATATCTGGCCCGGCTATACCGATCTGGCGCGGCTGGTCTGCACGTTCGCCACCCCGTCGGAGTCCGTACAGGATTTCCTGGCCGCTCTCAGCCGCACTGAAGTTCAGTCTGCCTATTGATCCGGCACTAGCCGGCATGACGGATTGACGGCCACCGGCACGGCCAGGGCCGACATGAACACGGCAATCCAATTGGGCGACCGAGCGAACAAGAAAGCAGCCAAAAATCCCTGAACAAGCGTTGGTGCGATAATCCCGTCATCGCCGAAAGGACATCAATTGCATGGAGTGGCTGAGCTGGGAACTGCTGAAAATACCGGGCTGGATTGTGGCCGTGCTGCTGGTTCTGATCGGCATGGCCGGCACCGTGCTGCCGGCCTTACCCGGTGTGCCCATCATCCTGGGCGGCTTGCTGCTGATCGCCTGGATGGACGGTTTCGTGGCGGTTTCGCTCAACACGATGCTGTGGCTGGGAATGCTCGCCCTGCTCTCGGTGGTCATCGATTTCCTGGCCACGGCGGAGGGCGCTCGGCGCTTCGGCGCCGGCCGCCTGGCCATTCTCGGCGCCACGCTGGGGCTTCTCATCGGCCTGTTTTTCGGCCTGCCGGGCATTCTGTTCGGCCCATTCCTCGGCGCGGTGGCCGGTCATCTGATGGGCAAGGCCAATCTGGATGATTCCATGCGTGCGGGTGTCGGGGCATCCATTGGCGTGGTCATCGGCACGGCATCGAAAGTCGTGATCGGCGTCATCATGCTGGTCTGGTTTACCCTGGCCTGGTGGCTGTAGGGCAAGCCGCATGGCCGATCTGTCCTCGCAGCGCTATCAACAAGCCAAGGCCCTGGCCGAAGCGGCGCTGGAGCTGGCGCCTGCACAGCGAACGGACTGGCTGCAGGCGCAATGCGCTGACGACCCGGAACTCGCCGCAGAAGTGAACTGGCTGATCGACGCGGCCGAAGACGCCTCGGCCGACGATGTTCCGGAACGCTTCCAGGCCGCCGCCCGCACGGCACTCAGGCAGGGATCCCTGGAAGTGCCGATGCCGCGCAACTACCGGCTGCTCGAGCGACTGGATGCGGGCAGTTCGGGCGTGGTTTATCGCGCCGAGCGCGTGGACGGCGCTATCGTGCAGGTCGTCGCCCTTAAATTATTGGCGCCGGCAGCCAGCGATGCAGACGCTCTGGCGGTGCGCTTCGCCAATGAACGCCAGGCGCTGGCCCGCCTCAACCATCCCAACATCGCCCATCTGATCGACGGCGGCCTGACCGCGGAGGGCCGGCCTTTTCTGGCCACCGAATACGTCGACGGTGCGGCCATTGACGACTGGTGCCGATCTTCCGGCGCGACGCTGGAAGAACGCATCCGCTTGATGATCAAGATTGGTCTGGCGGTGGATTACGCCCACCGGCATATGGTCATTCATCGTGACCTGAAGCCTTCCAATATCCTGGTCACTGAAAGCGGTGAACCCAAGCTGCTGGACTTCGGCGTCGCCCATTTGCTGGACGGCGACAGCGAGACGGCGGGCGCGTCGTTCGAGGGCTTGATGACACCGGCCTATGCCAGCCCGGAACAAGCCGCCGGCCGCGCCCTGACCATTGCCAGCGACATCTACTCGCTGGGAGTGGTCCTGCATGAGCTGTTGACCGGCCGCCGACCGTTCGACCACATCGACAATCCCCGCGCGCGCTTGCAGGCCCTGATGCATCAGCCGGCCCCCGGCATCCGCGGCCAGTCACCACTGCCCGGGCTGCGCGTTTCGGCCGACCTGGCCGCCATCGTTGACCGCGCCCTGGCACTGGACCCGGATCAGCGCTACCCGTCAGCCAGGGAAATGGCCGACGACCTGAATCGCTTGCTCAGGCAGGAGCCGGTTGCCGCGCGCGGCGCGGGGTATTGGTATCGCCTGGAGCGCTTTGTCATGCGCAACCGACTGGGCACCGCGCTGGCAGTGATCACAGCAGGCCTGCTGACGGTCTTTATGGTCG
This sequence comes from uncultured Wenzhouxiangella sp., assembly GCA_964623655.1. Taxonomy (GTDB): domain Bacteria; phylum Pseudomonadota; class Gammaproteobacteria; order Xanthomonadales; family Wenzhouxiangellaceae; genus Wenzhouxiangella. The sequence goes on along the minus strand of CAZUTZ010000158.1, from coordinate 3,365 downwards.
ATCGCGAGCGCCAGATCGAGCGGACTGCCTGGGAGCGTGATCGGGCCGAAGCGGTCACTGAATTCATGAACGATATCTTTTCCGGTGCCGATTCGCTTCCCTCGCGCGGCAACGCCGTCACCGTCCGCGAACTGCTGGACATGGGCAGCAGCCGCCTGGCCCACAGCGAGGAATACAATCCGGCCGTTCTCGGCTCCATCCACTTGACCCTGGGTCGTGCCTATAACGCGCTGGGGCTGGGCGAGCAGGCGCTGCCGCTGCTCAACGAAGCACAGAGCTACCTGTCGGCCCAGGTCGAACCGCTGGAAAGGGCTCGCATACAGGCTGATCTGGCCACGGCCAAGGATACGGCCGGTCGCGCCGAAGAGGCCATTGCAGCCGACCGGAAGGCCATCCGAATGCTGGCCGATGCCGGCATCGAGGCCGGCGACGAGGTGACCGAACTACAGGTCCGCGTCTTGCGCAACCAGGCCAATCTGATGGATGTGCCGCTGGCCGAGACCATCGAGCAACTGGAGGGCATCGAACAAGCGCTCAGCGCGCGGTCCGAACCACCAGTTGAGTTGTTGTTCGAAGCCCGGGCCGCGCTGGTGGCGGCCTATGTCTTCATGGAGCGAGCGGAAGAGGCGCTGAACCTGGCGATCCAGGCCGAGGCGCTGGCCGCCGAACTCTACGGTCAAGACGATCCGCGCCTCCTGCGCGGGCGTCATGTGCTGGCCACGGCACTGACCTTGAGCGACCCCGATGCCGCGGCCGAGCACTTCGAGGCCTTGATCAGCGATCACCAGCGGCTGGTCGGACCCAGCCAGCGGCTGGCCAACAGTCTCGGAAATCAAGGCGTGGCGCTGGCCCGCGCCGGCCGCGATCTGGAGGCGGTCGATGCTTTTGCCGACGCAGCCGAGATGATCGAACAGGTGGCCGGTCAGGGCCACTACCTTTATCGCCTTTCGATTTCCAACCAGGCCGCTCTGCATCTGCGCCTCGCTCAGCCGCAGCGGGCCGAACAACTGATTCGGGATTTGCTGGATTCCCACCAGGCCGATCCGACCAGCGTGATCGAGGCGCGTTACCGGGCCTCGGCGCTGGATATCCTCGGCAGCGCGCTGGCCCTGCAGGACCGGCTATCCGAAGCCGCCGCCGTCTATCGTGAAGCGCTGGCCGTGCTTGACGACGGATCCATCGGCCCCATGCAGGCCTCTTTGTGGAGCAGCGTGACCACCCGGCTCAGCGCCGTTGAAAACGAGCTTGCCGAGCGCGGCACGACACGGTGAGTCAGGCAGTCGGAATTCAGGCCAGCGCGCGCTTCAGCCAGGCTCGCGCCATGCGCCATTCACGGGTCACCGTGGACTCGGAAATATCCAGCGCTTCGGCCGTTTCGGGGATGTTCAGGCCGGCGAAGTAGCGCAGTTCGACGATGCGCGCCTGACGGCTGTCCAGTTCAGCCAGCTGTTCCAGCGCCTGGTCCATGGCCAGCAGATCAGCGCCGAAGGGATCCCCGGGCTGGGCGTCGTCGACGCTGACCCGATCCTGCGGGCTGGGCCGTTTCGCCGCATTGCGCCGCCGGGCATAGTCGACCAGTACATTGCGCATCACGGTCGCGGCGACCAGAAGGAACTCACGCTGGTCGGCCCAGCTCTGCTTTTCAGTACCGGCCAGACGCAGCCAGGCCTCGTTGACCAGGGCGGTGGCCTGCAGGGTGTGGTCGCGACGCTGCGCGCGCATTTGGCGGCTGGCCATGGCGCGCAATTCCTCGTAGACCAGTGGGACCAGGCGCTTGAAGCGCTCATCGTCGTCGCCGGCCTGCTGCTCCAGTTGTGCGGCAATCTGGCGTGGGTCCGGTGTCGGCATGCGGCTGGGTTTGTTCAGTTTTTTTGATCAGGAACAGCCACGCAGCATGGCATAAGTCGGCCCTGGTTTTCCATGAAAGTTCAACGGCTGCGTAGATCGACTAGAATGGTGGACTGGACACGAAGTTGGACCCGGTTTGCAGTCACCCGCCCCGTCACCGTTCTGCTTTGCAGGCAAGCTCACCCGCGCTTTGAGCCTTGCGCTGGCGGCCTGGAGCAGCGTCGCGGCGGCTGACAGTGACTGTGTAGTGCACTCCCTGGATGCAGCACTGTCGAGCCCCTCACCCAGCTCGGCACTGGAACGCGGGACCGCGCTGAAATTGCTGCAAACAGGCGATGGCCCGGCGCCGGCGCGAGTGAGTTGCGCAGGCCAATCCCTCGAGGAAATCAGGCTGGTCCTGGCGCCCGACGCACAGGTCTTGCTGCGTCTGGTCGCCAGCGCCGAAGTCGTTATCCCGCTGGAACTCAGCACGCAGGACGGTGCCGGCGAATGGCAAATCCAGCAGCGAGCGCTGTTTGTCGACGATACGGGGCGTTTGCAGCCCGTGGGTGATCCCGCCCGAGCGGCGCGGCTGATCGAGGTCGAGATTACTGCAGGCGCGTCCAATCAGCCGGGTCAGCGACAGTTGATGCGCCTGGGCGGCGACGAAGGGTTCCTGCTGGTCGTTGAAGACGGCCGCGAAGAAGGGCTGTTCAGGGATCAGTTCCGGGTCGATCCGACCATTGGCCAATTCAGCCAGCGATCACAGCCGCGCGTCAGTCCTCGGGACCATCCAGACCCCGTGAGCGGCTCAAGCAGTCTCTGAACCGCGCCTTATTGAGCCGTTTCTCCCGCTCAGACCGGAACAAACGCACTAAGGCACAGGCTGATCAGACCGCCAGCGAACAAGCCCAGGCCGAGCAGGGCCACACCGTTGACCGCCAGTACGGCGCGGAAATCGACCGGCGCGCTCACCGCCTCCTCGGCTTCCGGCTCGTCGAAGTACATGACCTTGACCACGCGCAGGTAATAGAACGCGCCGATCACGGCCATCAACACCCCCAGCACGGCCAGCCAGGTGAAACCGGCGGCAATCACTGCGGCAATCACCTGCCATTTGGCGAAAAAGCCGAGAAATACCGGAATACCGGCCAGCGAGAACATCACCATCAGCATCAGGAAGGCGTGCCAGGGATCGCGTTTGCCCAGGCCCTTGAAGTCTTCGATCTGATCCGCCTCCCGACCCGGTCCGGAGACGAGTATGACCACGGCAAAGGCTGCGGCCGACATCAGGGCATAGGCAATGGCGTAAAACATGGCCGCGGCATAGCCTTCCGGTGTGCCGGCCAGGATCCCCAGCAGCATGAAGCCCATATGCGAAATGGTCGAATAGGCCAGCATGCGCTTGATGTTGGTCTGGGCAATCGCGGCGAAATTGCCCAGCACCAGCGATAGCGCGGCGAGTACGACCAGCATGCCCTGCCAGTCGCTGTGCAATCCGCCCAGGCCGTTATCGAGCAGGCGAATGGCCAGGGCCA
>CAZUTZ010000157.1:0-6482 GCA_964623655.1 uncultured Wenzhouxiangella sp. | reverse complement strand
GTAAGGCATTCATCGACGCTCATGGTCGCGCACCCGGCAAGGGCCAGCGCGAACAGGCAAACCGCCTGACCTTTGAATACACGAGCCACCATGGTCTTTCGTGGCAGTGAATTGCCGGAATGCTGTTGCTGCTGAATATGTGGCATTGGTTTTTACTCAGTCACGGTGGATGAAAGAGATCGCCACCGGTTTGGGGGCGAGTCGGAAATTGGTTATCCTGATGAATTGCTGAGCTCGTAGCGCAGCCACACACTGGCACGCTGGAGCCGGCGCTGTACAGTCCGCCGCGATATGCCTTGCATCTCGGCGATATCATCGGCGCCGAGGCCGGCGTAGAAGCGAGCGGCGACCAGATCGGCCAGACTTTTATCCGTTTCCGTCAGTCGGGCCAGCGCTTTTTCAATATCCAGGACCCGCTCTGCGTCGTTGCGGTCGTCAGCAGCCACCTGTCCTTCAAAGGCCACGTGGACGGCGTTGCCGCCCCGCTTTTCGGCCAGTCGTTTTCGCGCATGGTCGACGATGATCTGCCGCATGGCGAGCACCATGATGCGCATCAGATGCGCGCGATCATGGATGTCGTTGTCATTCGAGCGAAATACCTTGAGGAAGGCTTCGTGAACCAGGGCCGTGGTGCGCAGCGTTTCATCCTGATGTGAGCCTGGACGCTGCTGCCTTGCCAGCCGATGGATGTCATCGTAGACCAGCTCAGCCAGCTGACTCAGGGCGTGGGGCGTACTTCCCAGGTGGGCCAAAAGTTGTGTGACTTGATGCTGTTCGTCACTGTTCACGTGTTTTTTTCCGGCGCGTTAGCGGTTGGGATTGCCCAGGTTTTCCAGCCATTTACCAATGTCGTCAATCTGAATTTCCGAGTTTTCTCCGCCTCGCCTGCGATATTCGACGACACCCTTGTCCAGGCCGCGGTCGCCGATCACGAGTTGGTGGGGGACGCCGATCAGTTCGGCGTCTGCGAACATCACGCCAGGGCGCTGATTACGATCGTCCAGCAGCACATCCAGTCCGGCGCCGCGGAGCTGGTCGTACAACTTGTCGGCCAGTTCTCGCACTCGATGCGATTTATGGCCGTTAAGCGGCAGTAGAGCTACATCGAACGGCGCCATGGGTGTGGGCCAGATGATTCCGGCCTCATCATGATTCTGTTCAATGGCGGCGGCCACGATCCGCGACACGCCGATTCCGTAGCAGCCCATCGCCGGATGAACCGCCCGCCCGTTCTCGTCCATGACCACGGCATTCATGGATTCGGAATATTTGCGCCCGAGCTGGAAAATGTGGCCGACCTCGATGCCGCGCAGCAGTTCCAGATTGCCGGAACCATCGGCGGCCGGGTCGCCGGCGACCACGTTGCGCAGATCGGCGACTTTGGGCACGGCCACGTCGCGGCCCCAGTTCAGGCCGAAGTAGTGCTGGCCGTCGACGTTGGCGCCGGCGCTGAAGTCGCTCATCCGCTCGACCTGGCGGTCGATGATGGCAGGGATGGGCAGCCGGAAGGGTCCGAGGCTGCCGGGACCGGCGCCGATCGCCGAGCGGATTTCCTCATCGGTGGCCAGGCGCAGCGGGCTGGCCACGTCCGGATGTTTTTCGGCCTTGACCGGGTTGAGTTCGTGGTCACCGCGGATCAGCAGCGCGATCAGTTCCTCGCCCGAAGAGGCGCTGGCGGCGACTACCAGCGTCTTGACGGTTTTCTCAATCGGCACCTCAAACTGCTCGACCAGCTCGGCGATCGTGCGCGCGTTCGGCGTGTCGACCAGGCGCAGGGATTCGGTCGGCTCTCCCCTTTCGCCGACTGCGACCGCTTCAGCCTGCTCGATGTTGGCCGCATAGTCGCTGCCGGGGACGTGAGCGATCTGGTCCTCTCCCGAGTCGGCCAGTACATGAAACTCGTGGCTGACCGCACCGCCGATCGCGCCCGTGTCGGCCTCGACCGCTTTGAATTTCAGGCCGAGACGCTCGAAAATCCGGCTGTAGGTGGCGAACATGACCTCGTAGAAGCGACCCATGCAGGCCTCGTCCATATGAAACGAGTAGCCGTCTTTCATCAGGAATTCGCGCGCGCGCATGATGCCGAAGCGGGGACGAATTTCGTCTCGAAACTTGGTCTGGATCTGATAAAAACACAGCGGCAGCTGCTTGTACGAGCGAAGTTCGGCCCGGGCGAATTCGGTAATCACCTCTTCATGGGTGGGCCCAAAGGCAAACTCCCGTCCGGCACGATCGGTCATTTTCAGAAGTTGTGGGCCGAAGTCCGCCCAGCGCCCTGTTTCCTGCCACAGTTCGGCCGGCTGCACCGAGGGCATGAGCATTTCCAGGCTGCCGGAGGCGTCCATTTCCTCGCGCACGATCTGCTCGACCCGGCGCAATACCTTCAAACCCAGCGGCGTCCAGGAGTAGATTCCCGAGGTGAGCTTGCGGATCATGCCGGTTCTGAGCATCAGCTGGTGACTGACGATCTCGGCGTCGGCGGGCACTTCGCGCTGAGTGGCGAGATGGAAGCGGGACACTTTCATGGTTTTTCGACCGGGAATTGACTGGCAACAGGCCAGCATATTAGCAGCTTGCGACGCTCGCCCCGATGCTGATCGGACGGTTCAGATCGCCAGTGACGCGGGTGCCGCCGGTCGCGCTTCGCCGGCCCGCTTGGGCCTGATTGTTCCGAGGTTTTTCAGCACCAGTCGGCGATGAAATCTTCGGTTTCCTCAATCATCTGCTGTCGAGTCTCGTCGTCCATGGGCTGAGGCTCGCCGTCGTTTTGCTGCAACAGGGCAGGGCGGTCCTGCAGCAGAAAATCAAGATTGCTGCGCGCCTGTTCGCAACGTTCGCGCACAACTTCCGGATCGGGCTCGGTCTGGCGCATCTCGGGCAGCACGGGCGGCTCCGAGGGTCGTGGCTCGTCGTTTTCCGAGGCGCTGAATGCCTCCGCGCCTGCGCCGATACTATCCACTATGCGGTAGTCCTGACCCTCCGGCGGCTGGGCAGAGAAGTGCTGGACGCCGTCATCGTCGGTCCAGGTGTAGATGACTTCTTCCGCCGCGATCATCGGGGCAAGGAGAACGGTGAGAGCGATCAAACCGGCACGAAGGGAGGCACAGGCCAAATGACGCGGGAAAAGACTCATAGCGCAGATCCTTTGGAATCCAAGGATTGAGGGCCATCAATCTCAAACTGTGCCTGAACTCGAGAGCAGACGCAAGCCTCAGGTTTAGATGCTAATCTTCGGCTCTGTTCCATACTGCAACTGATCGCAGGGTATCGCCAGGGTGGCCGAATCCAATTCCAATAAAGCGACCGGGAGATTGGCGAAAGGCGTTTTTCTCCTGCCGAATGCGTTCACCACGGGCGCACTCATGGCCGGGTTCTACGCCATTATCGCCGCCATCAACGAGCAATGGGTGGCCTCCTGCGTGGCGATCCTGGTGGCGGGCCTGCTTGACGGGGTCGATGGACGGATCGCTCGCCTGACCAATACCCAATCCGATTTCGGCGTGCAATACGACAGCCTGTCGGACATGGTGTCGTTCGGTATTGCGCCGGCCGTGCTCGTCTTTACCTGGGCCCTGGGCGATCTGGGCGAGCCGGACACGGTGGCGGCCAAGCTGGGATGGCTCGGCGCTTTTTTCTATGCCGCCTGTGCTGCTCTGCGCCTGGCGCGATTCAACACGCAGGCCGGCGTCGCCGAAAAAGCCTACTTTCAGGGCATGGCCAGTCCGGCCGCAGCGGGAACCATTCTCGCCTCGGTCTGGTTCAGCGTCAGCCGCGACATTGGACCCGAGGTCGTGGCCTGGCCGCTATTGATCCTGACGGTTTGCCTGGGTGCGCTGATGGTCTCGCGTGTGCGCTACTTCAGCTTCAAGTCCTGGTCGCCCGCCGCCCGGGTTCCTTTCGCCTGGATCTTTCTCCTGCTGGTAATTATCGTGCTGCTGGCCATTGATCTGCCTGCCGTACTTTTCGTCATCGGCATCATTTACGTGCTGTCCGGCCCGGTCATGACCGCCCGAGGCCGCTACCTGCAACGCCGACGCCGACGTCGGGAGCGACGCGATGCCGCTCCCTGACCGACGCAGCCGGGCCCATCTGGCCGAGATGGGTGTTGATGTCTGGGTCAAGCGCTCGCCACGTTCACTTCCGGCTGCCGAAAATTCGCCGCGACCGGCGGCCGAAGCGAGGGTGCGCTTGTCGGCCGGGGGTGGGTCATGGCTGCTGGTTCAGCGTCGTCCCTGGGACGGCCGCCATACTGAACTGCTGGCCGATATCCAGGCGCTTCTGGGGCCGGCGCAGTGTCGCTTCGGGCACTGGGCCGATAGCCGCGAAGCCGGCATTGGCCTGTCCGAACTGGCCGCCAGAGGCATCATGAACGTTGTCGCCTTCGGGCCGAGGCCGCACGATGCCGAGTCGCCCGACCTGATCGTTGCTTCGTCACTTGACGAACTGGCAAGCAGCGGCGCGGCGCGGCGTTCACTGTGGCAGGCCCTGCGGCCGCGGCTGTCCGACTGATGGTGGCGGTCGTCCAGCCCTCGCTCGAAATCCGGCCCATGCGGCGCTCTGACCTGGGCGCCGTGATGGACATCGAATCCAGCGCCTACCCGTTTCCGTGGAGCGCGGGCATTTTCAGGGACTGCATGCGCGTCGGGTATCGTTGCCTGGTCTTGACCGACGACGCTCGGGTCCGCGGCTACAGCGTTTATTCCGTGGCCGTCGACGAGGCGCATCTGCTGAACCTGTGTATCGCCGAGGCGGCGCGGCGACGGGGGCTGGCCACGGTGCTGCTTGAACACGTCATGAGCGAAATGATAATGGCCGGGGCGGACCGCGTGTACCTGGAAGTCCGTCCGTCGAACCGCGCGGCAACTCGCCTCTATGCCCGCCGCGGATTTCGCCGGATCGGTCGCCGGCCCGGCTATTACCCCGACGAGGACGGCCGTGAGGATGCCTTGGTCATGGTGCGTCATCTCGAAGGCCGGCATCATGAGTGACTGGCTGCGGGTAGCGGCCGCCCAAATTGCGCCGGTCTGGCTGGACCGCGAGGCGACGCTGGCACGGGTGATCGAGACCATCGATCAGGCGGCCGTTTCCGGCGTGGAACTGGTGGCGTTCGGCGAAGCTCTGGTGCCGGGCTACCCGTTCTGGGTCGAGCGGACCGACGGCGCGCGTTTCGATGATGCGTTTCAGAAGGATTTGCACGCGCACTATGTTGATCAAGCCGTCTGCATCCAGGCGGGTCAGCTGGAGCCGGTCTGCGAGGCCGCACGGCGTAACCAATTAACAGTCGTTCTTGGCATTGTCGAGCGTCCTGATGATCGCGGCGACAGCGTCTACGCCAGTGCCGTCAGTATCAGCGCCGACGGCCGGATCCAGGCCTGTCAGCGCAAGCTGATGCCCACGCACGAGGAGCGCCTGGTGTGGGCAACCGGCGATGGTCATGGCCTGCGAACGCATCGTCTCGGGGCGTTTACCGTGGGTACGCTCAACTGCTGGGAAAACTGGATGCCGCTGGCCCGGGCGAGCCTGCAGAGCCAGGGTGAGGATTTACACATCGCCATCTGGCCGGGCAGTGCGCGCCTGACCCGCGACATCACCCGCTTCATGGCCGTGGAAGGCCGCAGCTACGTGCTGTCGGTCTCGGGTCTGATGCGCGCGGAAGACTGGCCAAAGCGGCTACCGCACGAATCCCGGCTGCGCCAGGCCATGGGCGACATGCCCTGGGCGCCGGGTGGATCGTGTCTGGCCGGCCCGGACGGGCGCTGGCTGATCGAGCCGGTTGAGCATGAAGGGGGTCTATTCATCGCCGACATCGACGCCCGGGAAGTCCGCCGCGCCCGGCGCAACTTCGACCCGGCCGGGCATTACTCACGGCCGGATGTGTTCAGGCTCCAGGTCAATCGGCGCCGGCAAAGCAGCGCCGAGTTCGACGGCTAGTGGGCCATGCGGCTAATTAGGTAACGCTCAGCCACCCTGTCGCTCCAGCATGTCCGGCTGCAGGATCTCAATCCAGTAGCCGTCCGGGTCCTTGATGAAAGCCAGACCCTTCATCTTGCCGTCGTCGGGCTTCTTGACGAATTCCACGCCCAGTTTCTCGAAGCGCTCGGCTGCGGCGTAAACGTCAGGCACGGCTACCCCGATATGGCCGAAGCCTTGCGGCTCGGCGTTGCCGTCGTGGTACTCCAGGTCCGGATCGTCCTCGCTGCCCCAGTTATGGGTCAACTCCAGCATTGCTTCGCGGCTGAAAGTGAAGGTGGTGCGTTTGGCGTCGTCTTCCGGCACCTCCGAGGCCTGCTTTTCGTTCAGATAGGCCAGAAAGTAGAGACTGAATTTCATCTCCGGGAAATCAAGGCGTCGAACCAGACGCATCCCCATGACGCGGGTGTAGAAATCCAGGCTGCGTTCCGGATCCTTGATGCGCAGCATGCTTTGATTGAATACGTAGTCGCGAGTGGCCGCATCGGCGGTTGGGCACAGTCCGGGACCCT
>CAZUTZ010000156.1:0-6500 GCA_964623655.1 uncultured Wenzhouxiangella sp. | reverse complement strand
TTCGCGCCAGCACAGTGGCTCTGAGCGTTACCTAATTTACCGCGTGGCCCACTAGAGCTTATTCGGGTTGGCTACCGGGCTGCAGGGCGGTAGACTTGCCGGCTAGCCGGTTTGACAGGGGTTTTCAGGTTTCATGAATCAGTCCAGCGCGACCACAGCGGTCGGTCGCATGAGCCATCTCGAAGCGCTCGAGGCCGAGGCGATCCACATCATGCGCGAGGTGGCCGCCGAGTTTCAGCGTCCGGTCATGCTGTATTCGATCGGCAAGGATTCGTCGGTCATGCTGCACCTGGCGCGCAAGGCGTTTTATCCGTCGCCGCCGCCGTTTCCGTTGCTGCACGTCGATACCACCTGGAAGTTTCGCGCCATGTACGAGTTTCGCGACCGTATGGCCAGGACCGCCGGGATGGAACTGCTGGTGCATGTCAACGAGGACGGCGTGCGCGAGGGCATCGGGCCGTTCACGCATGGCTCGCGGGTCCATACCGACGTCATGAAGACGCAGTCTCTGCGCCAGGCGCTCGACAAGTACGGTTTCGATGCCGCCTTTGGCGGCGCGCGGCGCGATGAGGAGCGCTCGCGGGCCAAGGAGCGGGTGTTTTCCTTCCGTGACCGCAACCATCACTGGGACCCGAAAAACCAGCGTCCCGAGCTGTGGAATCTCTATAACGGCCGGGTCCACAAGGGCGAGTCGATCCGCGTGTTTCCGCTTTCGAACTGGACCGAGCTCGACATCTGGCAATACATCCATGCCGAGAACATTCCCATGGTGCCGCTGTATTTTGCCGCCGAGCGACCGGTGGTCGAGCGCGACGGGATGCTGATCATGGTCGACGACGAGCGCATGCCGCTCGAGCCGGGCGAGCAGCCGGAATCGCGCATGGTGCGCTTCCGGACGCTGGGCTGTTACCCGCTCACCGGTGCCGTGGAGTCGAGCGCTACCTCGCTGCTCGAGGTCATCGAAGAGACCATTCAGGTTCGCCACTCCGAGCGCCAGGGGCGGGCGATCGATCAGGACGCCGGTGCGTCCATGGAAGAAAAGAAACGCCAGGGCTATTTCTGATGAACGACAACGCCAACCGCACCGCCGCTTCGGATACGGATATCGAGGCCATTCTCAGTGCGCATGCCGACAAGGATCTGCTGCGTTTCATCACCTGCGGGTCGGTCGATGATGGCAAGTCGACGCTGATCGGACGGCTGCTGCTCGACGCCCGGCAGGTCTACGAAGACCAGCTCTCGGCAGTCGAGCGCGATTCGAAGAAATGGGGCACCACCGGTGATACGGCCGACCTGGCGCTGCTGGTCGACGGCCTGCAGTCCGAACGCGAGCAGGGCATTACGATCGATGTGGCCTATCGCTATTTCGCTACCCCGAAGCGCAAGTTCATCATCGCCGACACCCCCGGCCACGAGCAGTACACGCGCAACATGGCCACCGGCGCCTCGACCGCCAACGCCGCGGTCATCCTGGTCGACGCGCGCAAGGGGCTGCAGGTCCAGACCCGGCGCCATAGTTATATCGTCTCGCTGCTGGGCATCGACCAGGTGGTGCTGGCGGTCAACAAGATGGACCTGGTCGATTTCGACGCCGCTCGCTTCGAGGCCATCTGCGAAGACTACCGTGCGTTTGCCAACAAGCTCGGCCTGGTCGATGTCCACTGCCTGCCGGTATCCGCGCTCGACGGCGACAACGTCATGACCGGCTCGTCGCGCATGCCCTGGTACCACGGCCCGGCACTGCTCGAGGTGCTCGAGAACCTGCCGATGCAGGCCTCTCGGGATGATCGGGAGTTCCGGTTTCCGGTCCAGTACGTCAACCGACACAGTTCGGATTTTCGCGGCTTTGCCGGTACCATTGCCGGTGGTTCGATCGCCGCCGGCGAGGCGGTGATGGTGGTGCCCTCGGGGCGGCAGAGCACGGTGGCGCGCATCGTGACCCGCGACGGTGATCTGTCCACGGCCCGCTCGGGCCAGGCCGTCACCCTGACCCTGAACGACGAGATCGACGTCAGCCGCGGTGATCTGCTGGTCCGGCCCGATGCCCGGCCCCGGGTCGCCGAGGCGCTCGATGCCCGCGTTGTCTGGATGATCGATGCCCCGCTTTCGGTCGGGCGCCAGTACGATATCAAGCTCGGCACGCTGACCCTGTCGGCAACACCGGAGCTGGTGCACCATTCGGTCGACGTCAATACCCTGGAGCATCACCATACCGACCGACTCGAACTCAATGAAACCGGCCTGGTGCGCTGGCGCCTCAGCCAGCCGGCGGCGTTCGACAGTTACGCCCACAACCCGACCACCGGGGCCTTCATCGTCATCGATCGCATCACCAATCTGACCGTCGGGGCCGGGATGGTGGTGCGGCCGGTCACCGACGAGCTGGCCGACAAATCCCGCAACGTGGTCTGGCACGAGACGCGTATCGCCAAGCAGCAGCGCGCGGTTCAGAAATCACAGCGCCCGGCGGTACTGTGGTTCACCGGCCTGTCCGGGGCCGGCAAGTCCTCGGTTGCCAACGCGCTCGAGCAGGCGCTGTTCAGCCGAGGCCATCACTCCTATCTGCTCGACGGCGACAATATCCGCCACGGTCTCAACCGCGACCTCGGCTTTACCGATGAGGACCGGGTCGAAAACATTCGCCGCATCGGCGAGGTCGCCCGCCTGATGGCCGATGCCGGGCTGGTCGTTTTGAGCGCCTTCATCTCGCCGTTTCGCGCCGACCGCGCCATGGTGCGCGAGCTCATGGAGCCCGGCGAGTTCATCGAGATTCACGTCAAGGCCAGCCTGGAGGTGTGCGAGGGGCGCGACCCCAAGGGCCTCTACGCCCGCGCCCGCGCCGGGGCGATCCGCCACTTCACCGGTATCGATTCGCCCTATGAGGCCCCCGAGGAGCCCGAGATCGTCATCGATACCGAGAAGCTGTCGATCGAGGACAGCGTCGACGTGCTGCTCGATTACCTCAAGCGCCGGCGGGTGCTGGTTTAAGCGCTATTCGGAGGCTTTTTCTCCGTCGCCGTTCTCGTCCTCGTCCTCGTCCTCGTCCTCGAAATCGCCCGCGATCGAGATACTCAGGCGCTCGAGGTCGAGGTGGCGCCGAACCGCCTCGGTAACGGCTTCGGCGTCGAGCGCGCGTAGCCGGTCCTCGAATTCGGCCTGGTGGAACAGGTCGCGGTCCAGGTAGAGGTTACCGTTGAGCATGCCGGCGAGCTGGCCGTCGTCGCTGCGCCGGAGCTCGCGTTGTTGCAGGTAGCCGCGCTTGCCGGCCTCGACCTCTTCGGCCTCGAAGCCTGATTCGACAACTTTTTCGAGCTCTTCCTCGACCACCTCGATCAGGCGCTCGCGATTTTCGGGTGCGAACATGGCGAACACGTTGAACGACCCGCGCTCGTCGATGGGATGGGCCCCGAACCCGGCACCCACGCCGTAGCTCAGGCCCTCCTGGTCACGCACGCGGTCGGCCAGGCGCGAGGTCAGGAAGCCACCGCCGATCAGGTGTCCGGCCAGGCTCAGCGCCGGGTAATCCGGGTGATCGTCGCGCAGTGGAAAGTTCTGGCGCGCCAGCATCACGGCGCTGGCCTTGTCGTCGATCTGGGTAACAAAACGCTCCGGCGCGACATCCGTGTGCGGGCTATCGATGCGCTCGAAAGCGATTTCGGGCGTGAAGTCGTCGAACAGCCGCTCGAGCGTTTCCCGGAGTTCGTCGGCATCGAAATCACCGACCAGGCTGATGGTGGTCTGCGGCCCGAAGCCGTAGTGGCTGGCATGGAATTCGGCAAGCGCTTCCTGATCGAGCCGGTCGATGCGCGCCGCGGCTTCGTCCCAGTCGGGCGTGTAGTCGGGGTGGTCGGGCTCAAGATCCTGGAAATGGCGGTTGATACGGCGTGAGGCCACCGCGCCCGGATCGTCGCGTTGCTCATCGAGGCTGGTATGGCGCTGGCGCTTGTATTCGGCCAGCTCGTCGGCCGGGAAGGTCGGGCGCCGGAGCAGGTCCTCGGTGAGTTCGAGCAGCGCGGTCAGGTTGTCGCGCTGGGTCTCGATTCGGGCCGAGACCAGCTTGCCGCCGCCGATGCTGAGCGAGGAGCGCAACTCGTCGATACGGTCGCGGATTTCCTGGCGGCTGTGGTTTTCCGAGCCGCGCGACAGCATCGAGGCGACCGTCGAGGGCACCGACTCCGCGCCGCCCAGGCTCTCAAGCGTTCCCAGGCGCATGCTGATCTGGCCGTGGACGCGGTTGCCGCGCGTCGATTTGGGCAGCAATGCCACCTGCGCGCCGTTGGCAAGCTCGAAGCGCACCAGATTGGCCTCGATATTGGCCGGCGACGGGTCGAAGGCCTCGCCGGCGGCGCGGTCCTCGCGCCCGGCGTAGTCGGTCAGGATTTCACCGAGGTCGCCGGCTTCCGGGATCTCGGCGCGCTCCGGGTCGCTGTCGGGCACGAAGCGGCCGACGGTGCGATTGTCGCGCTTGAGGTAGCGTTCGGCCACGCGCACGACGTCTTCGACGCTGACTTCCTCGAGCCGGTCGCGGTGCAGGAACAGCAGCCGCCAGTCGCCGGCCGCGGCCCACTCGCTGAGCTGAATGCCGACCCGGCTGCTGTCGTTGAGGGTCATTTCCATATTGCGCGTCAGGGCATTGACCGCCCGGCGGACCTCGGCCTCGCTCGGCGGGCGTTCGGCCAGCTCATCGACGGTTTCGAGCAGCGTATCGCGGACTTTGTCGAGATCCTGATCCTCGGGTGCGCGCGCGAACAGCATCAGCAGCGAGGGCTCGCGCAGGCGCATGCTGAAGGCGCCGACATCGCTGACCAGCTCCGGCTGCACCAGCGATTCGTAGAGACGCCCGGAGGGCATGTCGCCGAGCAGGTGGGCGAGCACCTCGATTGCGGCAAAGTCCTCGTGCGCGGCGGCCGGGACGTGATAGGCGGCCATCAGCGCCTGCACCGTGCCCGAACGGTGCACGCTCAGCGAGCGCGGACCGTCCTGGACCGGCTCGCGAGTGTAGGTGGGCCAGAGCGCCATGTCGCCCTCGCGTTCGGGCGCCGGAATGGCGCCGAAGTGTTCCTCGACCAGCGCCAGGGCCGACTCGGTATCGACATCCCCCGACAGGATCACCACTGCGTTGTCGGGCTGGTAGTAGCGTCGGTAGAAGGCCTGTAGACGCTCGATCGGCACGTTTTCGATATCCGAGCGCGCGCCGATGGTGGCTCGGCCATAGCCGTGCCACAGGTAGGCAGTCGCCATCACGCGCTGCATCAGCACCCGTACCGGACTGTTCTCGCCGATCTCGAACTCGTTGCGCACCACACTCATTTCCGAGGCCAGGTCTTCTGGGTCGATCAGCGAGTTGACCATGCGGTCGGCCTCCATGCGAATCGCCCATTCCAGGTTTTCCTCGCCGGCCGGCAGGGTCTGGAAGTAGTTGGTGCGTTCATACCAGGTCGTGCCGTTGGCGAAGCCGCCGCGCTCGGAGATTTCGGCCTTGATGTCCTGGTGGTCGGGCGTGCCGTAGAACAGCATGTGCTCGAGCAGATGGGCCATCCCCGTCTCGCCGTAGCTCTCGTGCTTGGAGCCGACGAAATAGGTGATGTTGATGGTCGCGGTGGACCGGCTCTGGTCGGGCATCAGGAGAATGCGCAGGCCATTGTCGAGGCGGTACTCGCTGATGCCTTCGACGGTGGTGACGTGCTGGATGCGACCGGAATCAGCGGCCAGGAGGCTTGATGCAAAAAGCAGCACCAGCAGGGTCAGATAGCGGGACAATGAGCCACAAGACATTCTTTTCCTCAAGATAATAGATTTAACGGTTGCCGACATCATGCCCGTTTGAGCGCAAACGGGCAATCGGTCGAAAGTCATGATGCATTACCTACGAGTGGCCGCCGGCCTCGTCGCCCCAGATTTCTTCAAGGCGTTGATCGCGGCCACAGCGCCAACGGTAGTAGCGGTACCTCACCGGGTTTTTCAGATAGTAGCCCTGGTGGTATTCCTCGGCCGGGTAGAAGGCGTCGAACTCGAGGATTCGGGTGTCGATGGGCTGGTCGGACAGTCCGAGCATGGCCACCTCATCCAGCGAGGCGGTCGCGGCCTGACGCTGTGATTCGTCTTGGACGAAAATCGCGGAGCGATACATGGGGCCGCGGTCGCAGAACTGTCCGTCGGACTGAAATGGATCGATATTGCGCCAGAAGACGTGGAGCAGTGCTTCATAGCTCACCACAGACGGGTCATAGACCACCTGGACGACTTCGATATGCCCGGTGCCGCCGCGCACGACCTCGTCGTAAGTGGGGTTGGAGACGTGGCCGCCGCTGAAGCCCGAGATCGTGTCAATCACGCCGTCCATTTTGTCGTAGGGCGGCTCCATGCACCAGAAGCAGCCGCCGGCGAAAGTGGCCCGTGCCAGTTCGCGCTCTTCATCCGCCCAACTTGGGAAGGACAGCAACAGCAGCAGTGCGGCGACCAGGCTGAGTCCAAGACGTGATCTGCCAAAAGTACTATCG
>CAZUTZ010000155.1:0-6535 GCA_964623655.1 uncultured Wenzhouxiangella sp. | reverse complement strand
CATCATCTCGATGCGGCCGCGCAGCATGTAGGACAGGTCGGCCCAGTAGTCCACGCTGATCCCGGCCGGCAGCACCCCCTGCATGTCGCTGACATAGTCGCGGACCTCGCGCGAGACGGCCAGTGCGTCCTGATCGCCGACGCTCAGCACGCGCACCGCGATGCCCGGCTGGCCGTTGTGGCGCGAAAAGAATTCGCGCTCGATGAAGCCGTCGCTGATTTCGGCGATGTCGCGTACGCGCAGACGGCTGCCGTCCGGGTTGGTGCGAATGACGATATCCTCGAAATCGGCCGCCACGTAGGCCTGGCCCACGGTCCGCACCAGGACGTCGCCGCCGGGGGTCTGGATGCGTCCGCCCGGCAGGTCCAGCGAGGACCGACGGATGGCCTGGGCGACGTCACCCAGCGTCAGGTTGTAGGCGCGCAGGGTCTGTTCACTGACCTCGATTCCGATTTCGTAGGGCCGTGCGCCGGCCAGTTCCGCCCGCGTGACCGAGGGCAGGGCGGTGATATCGTCGCGAATTTCCCGGGCGGCTTCTTTGAGCGTGCGCTCGGGCACATCGCCGAACACCGAAACCCAGATCACCTGCTGGCTCCAGGTCTGGCGCCGGAAACGGGGTCGCTCGGTTTCGGCCGGGAAGGTGGCAATCGAGTCCACCCGGCTCTGGATGTTGTCGAAGACCTCGAGAATGTTGTAACCGGCCTCGATTTCCACCGAAACCGTGCCCGAACCCTCGCGCGCGGTGGAGATGATCTCGCGCACGCCGTCCAGATCCTGGATGGCTTCCTCGATCGGGATCAGCACCCCCTGCTCGACGTCGCGCGGGGTGCCGCCGCGAAAAGGCACGGTCACCGAAACCACGTTGGTCTCGACACGCGGCATGACTTCCTTGCTGATCGTGATCGCCGAATAGACGCCGCCGGCCAGCAGAATCAGCATCAGCAGATTGGCGGCAACCGGGTTAAACGAGAACCAGGCAATGATGTTGCCGTACCAGTTGCGCTCCTGATTCATTGGGACTCTCCCGCGCTGGCCAGATCGGCGTCGTTCGGCAGGATTCTGAGCTGCGGCGACTCTTCAACGGTATCGCGCACCCGCAGGGGCAGGCCCGGAATCGGTGCCTGGATGGCGGTTGTAATGACCCGGTCGCCCTCTTCTATCGAGTTGCGCACATAGGCCCTCTGAGCCGTGGCCCGCTCCAGCACCACCGACCGGACTTCCAGCTCGTCGTCTTCATTGGCCAGAAAGACCGTGTTGTTTTCGCGCAGCGCCGAACGCGGCAGCTCGATCAGTCCGGCTGATGGACGACCCCGGATGTCGGCGCGGACGAATGTGCCCATCGGCAGGGGCAGATCCCGCTCCTTGCCGAGCAGTCCGTAGGGGTCGTCCACCCTGGCCACGGCGTTGACCAGGCGGGTGCCTTCGTCGACCACGCCTTCGGTGCGCACGATCCGGGCGGCCCAGCTACCGCGCCGGCCGGCAACCGAGCCCGAAAGTGTGACCGGAATGCCCTCATCGCCAATGGCCACTCCCGGGCCGGGCAGGTCGAGAAAAGCCAGTTCCTGGTTGGATAGAGACAGGCGGACTTCGGCCAGGTTCACGGCAAAGGCCACGCCCAGCGTCGCGCCGGTGGAAACAAACTGGCCCAGGTCCACCTGGCGGGAGCGCACCATGCCGTCGAACGGCAGGCTGATCTCGGTCCGTTCCAGATCCCGCCGCGCGCGCATGACGCTGGCTTCGGCAGCCAGCACCGCAGCGCGGGCACCGTCCACCTGAGGTATGCGCAACACAAGATCACTGGGCTCGCGGTCGGTGCCGTGCAGCCGCTGCCAGTCGCGGCGGGCCTGCTCCGAGCGAGCCTCTTCGTCGGCCAGACGCGAGCGGGCCGAAGCCAGGTCCGCTTCGGCCTGCAGCAAAGCGGTCTCATAGTCGCTGGGGTCGATTTCGATCAGGGTTTCACCGGCGCGGAAGAATCCGCCGGCGGTAAAGCTGTCGCTCAGACTTACGATGCGGCCGCTGACTTCGGACGCCAGCGCGGTCTGGGTGCGCGGCTGCACCGAGCCCTGGGACTGGACGACGAAATGGCCCTCGCTGCGCTGGGCGATGATGACGTCAACCAGCATGGCGGTGACGGTGGCTTCCCGCTCCTGCGGTGGCGGGCGCTGGCCGGCCAGCATCATCACCACGGCGATGGCGCCGCCGATCATCAGCACGGCGGGAAGAACGATTTTGAGCAAAACTTTCACGGCTTGAATTCAGGGTCGAAATAACTGCTGTTGTTCATGATCCTACGCCCGGGCGACCGATGCACGTGCCAAAAGGCCTAATTGCCAAAGCTTGAGCCTGAGCGGCTTGATCGGGCGTCGGTCTGCATCGGGTAAAATTTCAGGTCGATCCGCTGGCCAGACTCCACGAATGCAAGAAGCCGTTCAGCTCAAGAGCGCAGAAGAAATCGAATCCATGCGCGTTGCCGGCCAGCAGGCCGCGTCCGTATTGCGCATGATTCGCGAACACGTGCGGCCCGGCGTGACGACCGGCGAGCTGGACGCACTGTGCCATAGGTACATTGTCGACGAGCTAAAGGCCGTGCCCGCGCCGCTGAATTACCGCGGCTTTCCCAAGTCGATCTGCACCTCGGTCAATCACGTGGTCTGCCATGGGATTCCCGGCGATAAGGTGCTCAAAGACGGCGACATCCTGAACATCGACGTCACCGTGATCAAAAACGGCTGGCACGGCGATACCAGCAAGATGTTTTTTGCCGGCGAGCCGTCGGTGAAGGCGCGGAGAATCTGCGAGGTTGCTCATCAGGCGCTGTTGACCGGCATTGAAATGGTGCGACCCGGGGTGAGTCTTGGCGATATCGGCCACGCCATTCAGAGCTATGCCGAGGGTCAGCGCTGCTCGGTGGTGCGCGAATACTGCGGCCACGGCATCGGCCGGGTGTTCCACGAACCGCCGCAGGTCCTGCACTACGGTCGGCCGGGCACCGGCGTCGTTCTGGAGGCCGGCATGACCTTCACCATCGAACCCATGATCAACCTGGGCACCGCAGCCACGCGACTGCTGCCGGATCAGTGGACGGTGATCACCCGAGACCGCAGCTTGTCGGCGCAGTGGGAGCACACTCTGGCCGTAACCGAAGACGGCGTCGACGTTCTCACGCGGTTGCCCGACGACTCGTTATGAGCGAGCGCCTGGGGGCCGTGGCGGCCACGCGCCGCTGTCTGGATCTGGCCGCCCTGGCCCAACTGCCCGGCGATGCGCTTGAACTGTCGCGCAGCCTGAAAGGCCAGCTGGAGCAGGCTGATCGGGAACTGTCGGCACGCTATGCCGCCGGTACCTCGATCCGCGAACTGGTTCATGCGCGTGCCTGGGTGGTCGAGCAGCTGGTTTTGAGCACCTGGCGCCGCCTGGTGACCGTTGACACCGAACTGGAACTTTGCGCCGTCGGCGGCTTTGCCCGCGGCGAACTTCACCCCCATTCCGACGTGGACCTGCTGGTGCTTTGCTCGCAGACCGGCGAGCGCCCGCCTGAAAGGCTGGCCGGAATTCTCGAAGTCTTTGTCCAGGTCCTGTGGGATGCCGGGCTCAAACCCGGGCACAGCGTGCGCACGGTCTCGCAGTGCGTTGAAGAAGCGTGTGCCGATGTGGGAGTGGCCACCAATCTCATGGAAACGCGCCTGCTGGCCGGCAGCGGCCGATTGTTGGCCGCCATGCGTTCGGCAACGCGGGCCCCGGCGCTGTGGCCGGCCGCGGACTTCTTCGCCGCCAAGTGCTCCGAGCAGCAGAAACGTCACGAAGGTTTCGAAGACACCATCTACAACCTCGAGCCCAATATCAAGGAAGGGCCGGGCGGTTTGCGTGACTGGCAGATGATTTCCTGGGTCACCCACCGGCATTTCGGCACTGCCACACTGTACGGTCTGGTCGAGCGCGGTTTCCTGAGCGAGCAGGAGCTGAGCGACCTGACCGCCAACCGCGATTTTCTGTGGTCTTTGCGCTGGGCGCTGCATGAACTGGCCGGGCGGGCCGAAGAGCGCTTGTTGTTTGAACACCAGCGCCGGCTGGCCCAGCGGTTCGGCTTCGACACGGCACAAAATGGCAATGCGGCGGTCGAGCAGTTCATGCAGCGCTATTACCGCACCGCCATGCAGGTATCGCAGCTCAATGAGCGCCTGCTGCAGAGCTTTGATGAAGAGTTGCTGGCCGGGCGGGAGCATCTGCCTTCAGGGGATATCGACGCGCATTTCCACGTTCAGGACGGCTATCTGGCACTGAGCGATCCGCACGCTTTCGTCGAGCATCCGGAGTTGCTGATGCGGATGTTTCTGGTGCTGGCCGAACACCCGGAGATCCGCGGCGTCCGCGCTGCGACCATCCGCCTGGTCCAGGAGCATCTGTATCTCATCGATGATGGCTTCCGCCGGGATCCCCGGATTCTGGACATGTTTCTGACCCTGCTCAGAAGCCCGCGCCTGGTCTACAGCCAGCTGGCACGCATGAACCGCTATGGCGTACTCGGCGCACTGCTGCCCGCATTCGCCGACATCACCGGGCGCATGCAGTTCGATCTGTTCCATGTCTATACCGTCGATCAGCACACCTTGTTTGTGGTCCGCAACCTGCGCCGATTTACTTACGGCAAGTACCCGGAGCAGTTCGCCCACGCCATTGAGCTCATGCAGCGCATCGAGCGTCCCGAAGTGCTTTATCTGGCTGCCCTGTTTCACGACATTGCCAAGGGCCGCGGCGGTGACCATTCCGAACTCGGCGCCGAGGATGCGCGGAGCTTTGTCGAGCGCCTGAAGCTGGACGCCGAGGATCGTGATCTGGTGGTCTGGCTGGTCCGTTCGCATCTGTTGATGTCGCGAACCAGCCAGCGTGAGGACATCAGCGACCCGCTGGTCGTCAATCGCTTCGCCGAGCGCGTGGGCAGTCAGCGCCGGCTCGATTACCTGCTGGTATTGACCATTGCCGATATCGCCGCAACCAGTCCCAAATTGTGGAATTCCTGGAAAGACAGCCTGCTGTGGGAGCTGTATCAGGCCGCCGGCGACGCGCTGGCGCGTGGGCCCGAGGGGCGTCTGGATCGCCAGGCCAGCGTCGAGGACACCCGGCGCGAGGCGCAGGAATTGCTGTCCAGCCAGGATTGGCCGGCCGAGACGGTGGAAAGACTTTGGCAAAACTTGCCGGAACGGGCGTTTTTGCGCCTTGACGCCGATCAGCTGGCCTGGGCGAGCGCCAAGGTGCTGGCGAGGCCCGAACGACCCCTGGTCGCCTGTCGCCATCTGCCGGACAAGGGCATCAGCGAGCTGTTCATTCATGCCGAGGATTTCCCCGGACTGTTTGCCGTGGTCGCACGCGAACTTGACCGCATGCGCCTGGACGTACTCGCAGCCCGTGTCGTGACCAGCGAGGACGGCATGAGCTGGGACGTGTTCCAGGTCATGGACAACAACGGCGAACCGCTCAACGCGTCCGATGCCGCCCGCCTGTCCGGAACCTTGAGCGAGCAGTTGGCCGCCAAAACCGTGCGTTCGCTGCCCGAGCGGCCGGTGCCGCGGCGTCTGCAGCCGTTCATGGGCCAGGCCGAAATCCGCATGCAGCCGGCGGGGACCCTGACCAGTCTGGAAATCGCGGCGACCAACCGTCCCGGACTGCTTTCGGCCCTGGCGGCGGCCCTGGTTGCCCAGGGAATCCGGCTGATGGACGCACGCATCGCCACTTTCGGCCAGCGCGTCGAAGACGTTTTTCTCGTGGTGGATCAATACGGTCGGGCGCTGGACGAGTCGGCCTGCGAGCGCCTGGAGGCTGAACTGCGCAAGCGCCTGGATGTCAGCTGTTGAGCAGTCGGCCGGATGACTCCGGATATCATCAAACTCAATGCTTAAAATAGTGCCATGACTCAATCCAGCAACGATTTGAAACGCCTGATCGAACAGGCCTGGGCGCGCCGCGCAGAGCTTTCGCCTGAGGCCGTCGAGCCCGATCTGCGCGAGGCGGTGGATCAGTGTCTTGACGGCCTCGAGCGCGGGACTTTCCGCGTTGCCGAGCCGGGAGCGGATGGCTGGGTGGTCAACGAATGGCTCAAGCAGGCCATCCTGCTGCATTTCCGGATTACCGCAAACCGCGACATGGCCGGCGGCATCTCGCACTTCTACGACAAGGTCGACCTGCGTTTTTCCGACTCCCGCGACCGCCCGGCCGACAGCGGCGCGCGCGTGGTACCCACGGCCACGGTGCGTCGGGGTGCGCACATCGGCCATGACGTGGTGCTGATGCCCAGCTACGTCAATATCGGCGCTTATGTGGGCGAGGGCAGCATGATCGACACCTGGGCCACGGTGGGCTCCTGCGCCCAGATCGGATCAGGCGTCCACATCTCCGGCGGCGCCGGCATCGGCGGCGTGCTCGAGCCGCTGCAGGCCAACCCGACCATCATCGAGGACGGCTGCTTCATCGGCGCGCGCTCCGAAGTGGTCGAGGGCATGATCGTCGAAAAAGGCGCGGTGATCGGCATGGGCGTCTTTCT
>CAZUTZ010000154.1:0-6564 GCA_964623655.1 uncultured Wenzhouxiangella sp. | reverse complement strand
GCCGCGTTTTTTCCCGCAACTGGGATGAGCGCATTCCCCGCAAGCTGGTGTAGCCCCCGTTAAGGAGTTGGCCAGCACATTTGGCGGGCAATCCCGCTGTTTGCCTGCCGGTGGGCTTCTGTTGGACTCAAGCGCTTGCTTATCCAGAGGTGACCGACCAGCCCGCCCAAGCACCCCCTACGAAAAGCACGGCATACGCCGCGGCGCTATAGCTCACCGCGAAAATGATCAAGAGACCCAGCGTGCCGAAGACCGCATGCCAACGACTCCTGGCGTAAAACTTGACCAGAATCAGTGCAAGGTACGGCACCAACACCAGCAGTAGCGGCAACAAACCGGTCAAGGTTACCCCAAGCTGCAGCGCATAAAGCGGCGCGCTCAGGATGTGAAAAATCAGGTAGACATTGAAGGCGTTCAGCGCCAGGATCGCGTGGTCAACGAACGGGCGACTGCGCTTCAGCAGCTTGAAATACAGCATGACCGGCAGGCTGACCAGCAGCACGAATGGCGCATTGAGCAGGCTCATTCGCTGATTGGCCGTATCGACAAAGTGCGGCCAGTGGACGCCATCCGACTCGAGCATTTGTCTAAGTTCCTCGACCACCTCAGGTTGAGCCTCCGCGAGGCCGTCCATGAAATTCGGCGCCCAGGGCACGAGCGCCCACACCACCACCGACAGCGTACACAGCCCGAACAGCAGCTTGAGCGGGTGGAGCAGGTCGTTGCCCTGAATCAGGTAGAGCCGGTTGGTCACCACCGGGCGGCGAATCAGACCGATCAGGGTTCGCCACAGCCTGGAGTCCAGGCTGAACAGCAGATCGGAGAGGGCGGCAAGCAGCTCGCCCAGGGTTCTGGCCCGTTTCGCGTTCATGCGGCGCCCCCTTCGCGATTGGTGACGAATAATCACACCCTACCAATCATGTGCTCGTCCGCAAGCCCCCGCCCGGGCGTTCACCCGTCTCCGAGCGCTGCCTGTTGAAATACCGGCATGAAAAAAGCCGAGCTTCCGCACAAGATCTGTCCGGTTTGTCAGCGCCCGTTTAGCTGGCGCAAGAAGTGGCGCGACTGCTGGGACGAGGTGCGCTATTGCTCCGAGCGCTGCCGCCGCAGCCGCAACAAGGCGAGCGCGTGAGCCTGCAGCTGGTCTGGTTCAAGCGCGATCTGCGCGTCGACGACCATCGGCCCCTGGCCGAAGCGGCTCGGCATGGGCCGGTCCTGCCGCTGTATGTCGTCGAACCGGCGTACTGGCGCTTATCGGACACCAGCCGGCGTCAGCAGGATTTCATTGCCGAATGCCTGGCCGATCTGCACGAGGCGCTTGAAGGCATGGGCCAGGGACTGCTGCTGGAACACGGAGAGATGGCCGAGGTGCTGGAGCGTCTGCACGCGCGCTGGCGCTTCGAAGCCATCCATGCCCACGAGGAAACCGGCAATGACTGGACGTTCCGGCGCGACCGCGAGGTGCGCGCCTGGTGTCGGCGGGTCGGCGTGGATCTGCATGAATATCCCCAATTCGGCGTGGTGCGAGGTTTGAGCCAACGAGATGGCTGGGCCGGCCAGTGGGAAAATCTGATGGCCGAACCCGCAGCCGCTGCACCCAGGTCTCTGCCAACGCTGATCGAGACCCGGCTGCCAGATGACCCTTTTGCCAGGGCGTCGGCCGATGAGTCCCTCGCTTGCCCGGCTCGTCAGCGCGGTGGCCTTATTGCCGGCAGCGATGTGCTTGAAAGTTTCCTTCAACAGCGCGCCGTGGCGTACCGCGGCGGGATTTCCTCGCCGCGGTCGGCCGAAACCGCCGGCTCGCGCCTGAGCCCGCATATCGCCTACGGCAGTCTGAGCCTGCGCCGCATCGTTCAACTCACGCGCGAGCGAACGGCGCAGGCCCGGGAGGCTAGCGACAAGCGCCTGGCCGGCTCGCTCAACCATTTCGACCAGCGCCTGCACTGGCACTGCCACTTCATCCAGAAGCTGGAGCAGCGGCCGGACATCGAATATCAGAATGTTCATCGCGGCTTCGACGGGATGCGCGAGGACGACTTCAACCCGGAACTGTTCCGAGCCTGGTCACAAGGTCGTACCGGCTATCCATTGGTCGATGCCTGCATGCGTTTCCTGATTCACCACGGTTGGCTGAATTTCCGCATGCGGGCGATGCTGATGAGCTTTGCTGCCTATCACCTCTGGCTGCACTGGCGCGAGCCGGCGCTGCACCTGGCCCGGGTTTTCACCGACTACGAGCCCGGCATTCACTACAACCAGTGCCAGATGCAGTCGGGTACGACCGGCATCAACACGCTGCGCATCTACAACCCGGTCAAGCAGGCCCGGGATCAGGACCCGGATGCGGTTTTCGTGCGTCGCTGGCTGCCAGAATTGGCTGATGTGCCCACAGAGCGCTGTTTCGAGCCGTGGAAGCTGGGCTTGTCGGAGCGCCGTCGCTATGGCGCCGAAGACTATCCCGTCCCGGTCGTCGACCACCAGCAGGCGGCGCGCGAAGCCCGGGTTCGAATCGGCGAGTACCGAAAACGGCCCGGTTTCCGCGACCAGGCCCGGGAAATCCAGCAGGTTTTGGGCAGCCGCAAGAAGGCAAGTCGCCGCCGCCGGGCCAAGGCACCGGAGAAGCAGGCCAGCCTGTTCTGAGACGCGGTTCGCCGGACCTTATTGGTTGTCGATGTAGTCGCGATCGTCGAAGCTGCGCACCCACTCGGGCTTGAGCAGCGTCAGCATGGTCAGCAAGGCGCCGTTGAGAAAGCCCTCGGGCACCACGACCAGGGGGAGAAACAAAAAGAAATCGCCGCCGATCCGATCCCAGCCGTAAGCGCCGGTCAACAGCAGGGTCAGACCGCCTCCGGCCGCGACCGCAGCAATCACCAGCATGGAAGAAAAATGCGCGGCCACCATCAGATACACGAAGTAGTGCTTGGGCAGCCGGTGATAAATCCACGCGTGCAGGCGATCGGCCAGCAAAACCGGCACGACCACGCCCAGCAATCCATTCAGGCCCAGCGCCTGCCAGTCGTAAACGCCGGCCGCAGCCAGCGCGAACAGCGCGATTCCGCCGCCGACCATTGCCAACCGCCAGCCGAACAGCAGCACCATGCTGGTCAGCCCGAGCAGGTGGAACTCCAGGCCGACATGCGCGCCTGCGCTCATCGACCAGAGCCCGATCAGCAGCAAGCCGGCGCTGCTGAATAATGGCCAAAGCCCATTGACCGTGAGCAGGCGCCAGGGCGAGCCGACCAGGTTCCAACTCCAGATTGCCAAAAACACCGGCCACGCCGGCAGCATCAGCCAGAGGGGCAGGAGATCAGCGGGAAGGTTCATGACGGCAGACTGCCTGCAACGCCAGCCGCGCCGGGACCCTACAGCCAGTATTCGTCAATCAGCTCAATCAGCTCGTCGCGCGAAATGGCGTTATCGTGGTTGTGGTCGAATTGATCGAAAATGCGCGAACTGATACGGACCCCGTGTTCCCCGATCAGGTATTTGACCAGTTCGAGAAACTCGCCGCGCGACAGGGCACCGTCCCCGTTGCGGTCGAATTCCTTGATCAAGACGTCGACGATTTCTTCGCGTTTCATGTTTGACCCTCTGCCTCCGCCACGGGAGCGTTCCGGTATTTTCCTTCCGGCGCCGATTATAGGGATAGAGCACGCTAGTGCAATGATTCATATGTTCACCCGGCCGTTGACCGAATGGCGTTGGAGTCATCGAAGGTAGACTGTCGGCTGAACGGCAACCGACCGTATAGAGGCCAGCTTGTGATTTACGACAACATCCTGCAAACCATCGGCAACACGCCGGTGGTCCGCATCAACCGCCTGGCGCCGGCGCATGTCGACCTGTACGCCAAGCTGGAATTTTTCAATCCCATGGCGTCGGTCAAGGACCGGCTGGCAATCGCGATCATCGACGACGCGACCCGGCGCGGCGAGCTCAAGCCGGGCCAGACCGTGGTCGAGGCGACTTCCGGCAATACCGGCATTGCCCTGGCCATGGTGTGCGCTGCGCGCGGCCATCCCTTCGTTGCCTGCATGGTTGAAACCTTTTCGGTGGAGCGGCGCAAGCTGATGCGGGCGCTGGGCGCCAGGGTGATTCTGACTCCTGCCGAACAGCGCGGATCCGGCATGGTCAAGCGCGCCGAAGAGCTGGCCGAGCGACACGGCTGGTTTCTGGCGCGGCAATTCGAAAATCAGGCCAACCCGGCCTACCACCGCAACACCACCGGCCCTGAAATCCTGCGCGCCTTCGCCAACCGGCGCCTGGATTATTTCGTGACCGCCTGGGGCACCGGCGGCACGCTGACCGGCGCCGGGCAGATGCTCAAGACCGCTAGACCGGAGCTCCAGATCGTCGTCACCGAGCCGGCCGGCGCCTCTCTGCTGGCCGGCAAGGAATGGTCTCCGCACAAGATCCAGGGCTGGACGCCGGATTTCATCCCCCCGGTGCTGGACCGCGAGGTGGCCGACGATATCGTCCCGGTGACCGACGAGGAGGCGCGCGATACGGCGCTGGCGCTGGCCGCGCAGGAGGGCATTTTTACCGGCGTCTCCGGTGGCGGCAGCATGGCCGCTGCCCTCAAGGTGGCCGATCGCGCGCCCGAGGGTTCTTCCATCGTCACCCTGCTGGCCGACACGGGCGAGCGCTATATCTCGACATTCATGTTCGAGGACATCGCCGAAGGTTCCGACGATGACTGGCTCGCCGCCCAGGACGAATAGCCAAGCTGCAATGGCTCTAGTGGACCACTAGCCGGTTCATCCGATCGTCATCCTGGCTTAATTCAACTGAAGAACGGGAGGCCTACTCTGCACGCCTGTCCGCTGAGTGGCAGCGGCACCCAATTTGTGTAGAGAACAGCCAATGAGAGCCTGCTTGCTCGTCTTCTTCCTGACTTTTTCCACCCTTGTTGCGGCGCAGCCGCAGGTGATTGCCTACTGGGCACAGAACGACAACGATCTGCCGGGCGGTGGATTTGGCTACCAACCCGGCGATTTCCCGCAGTCCCCGGATCTTGGCGCCGGCGCTTTGCTGCTGCGCGATTTCAACGAGGCGACATCGGTCAACCCCAACGGCGATACCGTTTACGACTGCATACAGAGCTTCGCCGGCACCACCATCAACGCACAGTCGGGTTTTCCTGCCGGAGGCTCGCTGTCTCCGCAGGGTTGCGACGATTTGAGCAACAACGGCATGAGCATCGAGTTGCAGGTTGACACCACGGGCCTGCGCGACATCGAGGTCAGCTGGGCCTGGCGCGCGACCAGCACGGGTTTCGATTCCCGCACCTTTTCCTGGTCCGTTGACGGTGAGACCTTCAACGAGGTCGGTTCCGACTCCGGCACACCAACCAATTTCACCCTGCAGAGCTATGACCTGGCGGCCATTGAAGATCTCAACGATCAAAGCGAGGTTTTCTTCCGCATCACCCTGGACGGTGCAAGTGCTGCGGGCGGTAACAACCGTTTCGACAACATCACGGTCATTGGCACGCCGCTGGACGACGGGCCGATCGACCCGCGCGAGAGCATTTTCTCCGAGGATTTCTCGGCCGATCCTTTTGCGGATGGCTGGAGCGACCAGAATGTGGTCGGCGACCAGACCTGGAACTGGAGCGCGAATTTCCAGAACGTGGAATTCAGTGCTTTCGACGGCGGCTGCCAGGTCAACGACAACTGGCTGGTCTCGCCGGCCATCGACCTTGATGGTTTCGAAGAGATCGAGCTGGACTTTGTGCTTTCGCGCAATTTCAGCGGCATCAACGACCTGCTGATTTACTTTTCCCCGGATTACCCCGGCAGCGGAAATCCGGGTGACTTTACCTGGGAATTGATCGAGACCATCGACTTCAGCCAGTTACCGTCCACCAATACCAACTTCGAGTTCGGTCCGTTCGACGATCTGGACGGTGTCGAAGGGGAAATCCGGCTGGCTTTCCGCACCGGCTTCGAGTCAGGCAACAATTGCGGCACCTGGCGGGTGGTGGACGTCAAGGTTAGCGGACGGGAGGGCGAACCGCCGTTCTGCGTAGCCGACTCGGCCGACGACGAGACGCTGACCCGCATCCACACCATCCAGGGCGACGGCTTTGAAAGTCCGATCCAGGGCAGTGTCGTTGGTGCTTTCCAGGAAGAAGAGGCCGGCCAGATCGGCGGCTTTTTCCTGCAGGAGCCGGACGCCAATCAGGACGAAGATCCGCTCACCTCCGAAGGCGTTTTCATCTCGTCGTTCGGCGCCACCACGGATCTGATCGAAGTTGAAATCGGCGATGAGATTCGCATCGAGGGCACGGTGCGCGAGCGCTTCGGCCAGACCGAGGTCTTCCAGGTCAGCCGCATCGAGCGCTGCGCCGAAGACCAGCTGGACCGGGCCAGTCCGGCCGTCATCGAATTCCCGGTCGACGATGTGATCGAGCTGGAAGCGGTGGAGGGCATGTGGGTGCGCCTGCCACAGGCCCTGACTGTGACTGAAGTCTTCAACGCCGCCCGTTTCGCAGAGTTCGCCGTAGCCACGGACCGACTCTTCCAGCCCACCCAGGTAGTGGCGCCGGGTGGCCCGGCCAAT
>CAZUTZ010000153.1:0-6600 GCA_964623655.1 uncultured Wenzhouxiangella sp. | reverse complement strand
GGGCGTCCAGATCGCCGACCACGCGCGCTTCCAGCACTTGTTCCAGATCGGGCTGGATGCGGTACTGCGCCGCCAGGTTTACCTGGCCTGAAAACGGCGTACTCAGGCCCCAGCTGCCGCTTGCGCTGACTTCAATATCCGGCCCTGCCAGGTCAAAGCTCTGCAGCTCCAGCAACTTGAAATAGCGGCCTGCAAGTCGGATGCGGTCGATTTGCAGCGGGTCTTCGGACGCTCCGTGCGCATGCACCGCCAGGCGCTCGACCAGGAGCTCATGGACCCGGATCTCCACCGGGCTGGCCAGGTCCGGCAGTTTCAGCGGCTCGGGATCGGCCTCGGTTTCGGCAGATTCGGGCAAACGCAGCCGACCATCGAAAAGGCGCAGCCAGTCGACATCCACCTGGGGCGACAGCGCCGGCCGGATCCTGACGGCCAGCTCGATCCGTGCAAAATCCAGTCTCGTGCCGGCCTCTTCCAGGCCGACTCGATGAATGACCAGCCCATCACGCAGGTTGCCGTCCAGTTCTTGCCATTTCAGCGACGAATTGAAACCGGCGGCCCGGTCAAGCAAAAAACCGGCGCCCGAGTGGGTGGCGGTCAGCCACCACCAACCGGACGCGGCGAGGCCGACCAACATCACCAATACGAGCGCGGTGCCGACCAGGAGCTTCTTCATAGCAGCCGAGTCCCGATGGTGAAGTGCAGGCGATGAGAGCGATCGGCATCGTCGACCGGACGAGCGATATCGATCTGCACCGGGCCAATGACCGTGTACCAGCGAAAGCCGAAGCCCACGCCGCGCTGAAGCTCACGGTCCTTCCAGTCGTTGAAGGCGTTGCCGATGTCGTAAAACAAGCCCACCGACCAGTTCTCACCGACCCGGTACTCGTATTCCACCGTGCCGGTCAGCAGGTGATTGGCGCCGTTGCGGTTGGTGCTCAGCGTCTCGACGCCGTAGCCGCGCACCGTGCGGTCGCCGCCGGTCTTGAAGCGGTAGCGCTCGGGCAGCTCGGTGATCGACAGCTCGAGCATGCCGTCGTCCAGGGTCACGTCAAGCGTCTGTACGTTGGCCTCGGTGTAGCCGATCTCGGCGCCCAACAGCAGCTTGTGCCGGTCGCCGAAGATCCGGTGCCAGCGGCCACGCAGGTAGCCCTGGGCAAAGCTGA
Source organism: uncultured Wenzhouxiangella sp. (assembly GCA_964623655.1). Classification (GTDB taxonomy): domain Bacteria; phylum Pseudomonadota; class Gammaproteobacteria; order Xanthomonadales; family Wenzhouxiangellaceae; genus Wenzhouxiangella. The sequence goes on along the minus strand of CAZUTZ010000153.1, from coordinate 5,437 downwards.
CGTCCGACCCCAGCGACCTGTGGGCGCCAAGCAAACGCGCCTCGAGGATATGGCCCTGGCTGGCAAAACCGGTCCCGGTGATGTTGGGCAGGGTCCAGCCCGCCCCGAGGGCCAGGGTATTGGTCTCGGTTTTCAGGAAAGGCTCCAGATCCGGGTTGGCCGCCAGAAGCGCCTCGTTCTGTTCGGTCAAACGCGCGTCCCGGAAGGCATCGAATCGCTCGTGGAGCAAGGCCACGAAAAGGCGCTCCTGGAGAGCGCCAATCCGGTGCCTTCGATGCTCGCGCTCGGTAAGGCGCCCGATCCGAAATTCAAGCTGTTCGCGACTGCCGTTGAAGGGCTCGAACTTATCCTCGCCCTCTCTCTCATCGCGGAAACGGAACTCGTCGCGCTGCCGCCTGATCACGCCGCCGGCGGTGAGGAAAGCGCCCGGATCATCGCCGAACGGGTGCAGGTATTCGCTGCGCACGACGAACTCGCGGTCACGCTGCTGGACGCCAAAGCCCGAGTCAAGGCGGTTTCCCAGCGTCGACAGATAATGCCGAATCCAGTGCAGCTGGAAGCGCGCCCCGGTGTCTGTGCCGAAACCGACGGTGGCACGGTAGGAGTTGGGCGGGCGCGGGTTGAGCTCGTAATGCAGATCAACAACGCCGGTTTCCCGGTCACGCTCTTCTTCAATGACGATACGATCAAACAACCCGGAGCCGGCCAGCACCTCGCGCTGCTCGTCGACCTTCCCGGACGTGTAGGGCTCATCGGGCTCGATGACGGTCAGGCGCTCGAGCACCTGGTCCCTGAACAGCAGTGGATCTCCACGCAGCTCACCAAAGCGGTAGCGCTGGCCGCTGTCGAAGTGCAGCCGGATCTCGACCTCACCCCGGCTCGGATCGACCCAGAAGCGGCGCTCGACAAAGCGATAGTCGAAATACCCCAGCTTGCCGGCCAGTTCACTCAGGCCCCGCAGGGCCGAATCCCACAGCGGCTCCTGCATGACGCTGCCCAGCGGCAGCGGCCAGGCGGCTTGCCATTGCTGAAAACTCACATCCTCTGCCGCCGGACCGGAAATCTGAAGATCCAGCGTTGCAATCCGCACCGGCTCGCCGGGATCGATCTTGATCACGGCCTGCCAGGCCTGATCCGCACGGGTCGGTTCGATCAGTCGGACATCAACCTGCGGCTGGTAGTAGCCGAAAGGCCGGAGCGCATCCCTGATTTCTTCAGGTGCGGCAGCCGCTTTTTTTCCAATACGCCAGGCGGCGGCCGCGGGTTGGCGCTCGGCCCGGACCAGCGACAGGTAGGCGCGCACATTGGCCAGCTCCGGTCCATCGACCCCGCTGATCTCGGTCTCGACGCCCGTTGCCGCCGACGCCGTCGCGGCAAGCCCAAGCAGCAGCAGGACAAACGCGGCCCACCACGGTCTCCGGCTTGCCATGATCGGGCCCTCGCAATCAGTCAGGGCTGCTTGCGCTCGTCGCGGGCTGGCGCACACTCTCGAGCACCTGCTGGATGGCTACATTTCTGCGAACCGTGTCACGGCCGGCCTGGATCAGCAGGTCCACCTGGCCAACCGGCAGAGCGAGCCGGGTGGGGATCTCGTCCAACTGGCGCCGCTGATCGGCGTCCAGATCACGGAAGGACAGGATCTGGGCGGTGATATTGACGTTGGTACAATCCCAGCCCTCCAGCGATCCCCGCAACTCCAGAACCTGCTCGTCGGAGAGCCCGCAGCGGAACCTGATGATGTCTTCCTGCCAGTCGGCCAGGGTCAATTGAAGGGCGTCGAAACCCTTCCGGACCGAGGCCGCTACCGTGGCATTGGCCAGGGCCGGACCAATCTGGACCAGGCTGGGCACTTGCTCCCGAGTCGCCCAATCGGGTTTGGCCGTCTTGCCGGCATCCGTGGCAATGAACAGCAGGTTTTCAAAACGCACCGCCTGTCTGGCCGAAAGCGGCCCGTAAGGGGTATCGGCGCTGGCTCGGGTCAACTCCAGTCCGGTGATGCCGATGTTATCGGTAATGCCCCCGTCAAGCAGGCGCACCCGCGTCGGCTCCTCGTAGCTCCGATAGGCAGCGAGTGTCCGGGCATGGGCCGTCAACCTGACGATTGCCCGGGGATCTTCCAGAGCACGGGTTTGCCACTCCGGGACTTCCTGCTCGCAGGCCGATCCATAAGACATCACTTCGATGGGAAGAAAGGCAACCGGAAAGGCAGCCGAAGCGGCCACGGCATCGGCAAGCCTGACCGAATCCAGATTGCTGCACAGGGCGGCGAACGTTTCACGCGTAAAAAGGAAAGGCTGGCCGTAGTGGATATCGGTGGCATTGAGCCACACCAGCATCGCGTGATCCCGGTAGAGATCTGCATAGGTAGCGCCGTCGAACAGGTTGTCGTTCAGCCACTTGGCAAAGCGGTCGCGATCATTCATGCCGCCTCTGAAGGCCCTGATGAGATTCGGCGGCGAACCTAGTGAAGTATGAAGACTCTTCTCGACGTTCTCAGTCAGGAATCGTTCTCGAAAGTCCTGAAACTGGTCCGGGCCGCGCAGCCCGAAGTAGGCGGCCAGCACGGCGCCGCCGGAAGCCCCGGACACGATGCGGACGTTGGAGGTCAAGGTGTGTTGCCCGACTTCGACGGCGTCGAGTTCGGCGAGAACCCCGTAAGCGAATGCCGCGGCACGCGTCCCGCCGCCGGAAAAGGCGAGTCCGATGACCAGGGTGTCATCGTCGGCGAAGTCCGCCTGAAGGCTGCGCGAAGGCTGGCCTGGATCGGGGGCGAACTCGTTGATGGGCCCGACGTTCCGCGCGGCACACGCGGTCAGGCTGACGATCAGGAAAAGACTGGCCAGAAAACCGGCTGCAGGCGTGCGCGAGCAATCATCGAAGTCGTGGAATTCAGGCTTGATCAGCATCGTCTGGCAGTCCGGTTGGCTTTGATGGAAACAACGAAGTCTGCGGAAGAACGCAGGCATTGCAGACCGGGCCATGGTAACCAACCGCGCCGCATGAGTGAACTGCCGGTCTGCCGATACTGGTAGCATCAGCATCTCGAACGCGATCAATTCGTCTACCTCGGGTACGACGAGCCTGGTTGGTCACGTTGAGGGACTGGTGTGCACAGCAGGGATTTGTTGGGATGAGACTATTCGACGTCATCGCGTTGCTGGTGGTGCTTTCAGCCATCCTTAACTGGCTCAACGCCCGTTTTCTCAAGCTGCCAGCAACCATCGGACTAATGGTCCTGGCGCTGTTGTTCTCACTGCTTCTTTTGCTCCCTCTGCCGGGCTCGGAAGTGCCCGAACAAGCTGTGCGGTCGATGCTCGGCAGCATCGATTTCAACGAGACCCTGCTTCACGGCATGCTCAGCGCCCTGCTGTTCGCGGGAGCATTGCACGTCAACCTGGCCGACCTGGCGAAATACCGTTTCCCCATCCTGATTCTGGCCACATTCGGGACTCTGTTGACGACCTTCATTATCGGAATCGGGGCCTGGTGGCTGTTCGGACTGATCGGGCTGCAGGTGCCGCTGATCTACTGCCTGCTGTTCGGCGCCCTGATTGCGCCAACCGATCCGATCGCGGTGCTGGGCATCCTGAAAAGTGTCGGTGCGCCAAAATCACTGGAAACCAAGATCACCGGCGAGTCCCTGTTCAATGACGGGCTTGCCGTGGTGACTTTCGTGATCCTGCTGCAGATCGCCACAGGAGATGTGGAAATCACTGCGTTCGACGTGGCCGCACTCATGGCTAGAGAGGTCGTAGGCGCCCTTTTGGTCGGACTGGCCTGCGGTGGTCTCACCTGCCTGATGCTGCGCCAGGTCGACGACTACCCGGTCGAAGTCCTCCTGACCCTGGCCGCCGCACTTGGATCGTTTGCGCTGGCTGAACATCTGGAGGCGTCGGGCCCCATTACAGTCGTGATCGCTGGATTGATGATCGGCTATCGGGGCCGTGGCTTGATGTCGGCTCGAACGCGGACCCAGGTCGACACGTTCTGGACCCTGATCGACGAGGTGCTCAACACCGTTTTATTCGTGCTCATCGGGCTGGAAATCATCGTGCTGGCTCTGACCGGCAAGGCTTTGCTGGCCGGTGCGATTCTGATCCCGCTCGCACTGCTGGCGCGGGGAATCAGCGTCGCCATTCCTATCGTGCTGCTGCGCCGATTCACCACGACGGCGCCGGGCGCGGTCGCGGTCTTGACCTGGGGCGGCCTGCGCGGTGGTGTCTCGATCGCGCTGGCCCTGTCCCTGCCGGCCGGTGAGTTGCGCGACCTGCTGGTCAATGCGACTTATGTGATCGTGGTATTTTCGATCATCGTGCAGGGACTGACGCTGGCGCCATTGGTCAGATCAGTGGCCTCCCGGGCCGATCGCGAACTCGAACAGCTGACCATTTCCAACGAGCCCAAGAGCGGCAAAGGCGCATGAGAATCAGGTCGAAACCTGACGGCAAAGTTTCAGGCGCGTGTTGGGTCCGACGCATCAGGTCAGGGCAACATTTTTCGATGTTTGACCCTTCATCGAGTCAAGCTTTTTTAACGATTCGGGAAGTACCATTCCGCTCGAGTCTTTACCCACTCGCACAGCAAGGAGAATGAATCATGGATAATCTGACACGCATGTCGCCTTGGGACATGTTCAACCTGGAAATTCCCGAAGACGAAATGCCGCGCTCGGGTATTCACCCGCGCGCCGCCAAGGCCATCGTAAGCAGCGAGGCCTGGACCGATGCGCGACCCGAGATGAATCTCTCGTCCTTTGTCACGACCTTCATGGAACCTGAGGAGGTCGAAGTCGCACGAGAAAACATCCTCAAAAACCACATCGACCACGACATGTACCCGCAGTTGTTCGCCATGGAAAACCGCATGGTGAAATGGTTGCACGCGCTCTGGAACGGTCCGAAAGATGTCGAGCCGTATGGCGCGGCCACGGTGGGCTCTTCCGAGGCCTGCATGCTGGCCGGCCTGGCGCACAAGTGGAACTGGCGCCAGGCGCGCGAGAAGGAAGGCAAGGACAATACCCGCCCGAACATGGTCACCGGCGGCAACGTGCAGATCGTCTGGAAGAAGTTCCTGCGCTACTTTGACGTCGAACCGCGCATCGTACCTCTCAAGCCGGGCAACTATCGACTGACCGCCGAACACCTTGAGGAGTACGTCGACGAAAACACCATCTGCGTGGTGGCGATCGCCGGTCAGACTTTCACCGGGGAAGATGACGACATCCAGGAAATCCACGACTGGCTCGACGATTACGAAAAACGCACCGGGATTTCCATTCCCATGCACATCGACGGCGCCTCGGGCGGCTTCGTCAACCCGTTCTGCTACCCCGACTACGAGTGGGACTTCCGCCTGCCGCGCGTGCAGTCCATCAATGCATCCGGTCACAAGTTCGGACTGGTTCCGCCGGGGCTTGGGTGGGTGATCTTCCGCGAGC
>CAZUTZ010000152.1:0-6656 GCA_964623655.1 uncultured Wenzhouxiangella sp. | reverse complement strand
CGACGTCGAGATGGCCTTAGAGCTTTCCCTCAATGACCTCCTGGCGAATCTCGGCCTTGATCCGCTCCTCGGCATACATCTTCTTCAGCCGGCGATTCTCGGCTTCGAGATCTTTGAGGCGGGCCATGAGCGAGGCGTCCATTCCCCCGAATTTAGCTCGCCATTTGTAGAACGTGGCATTGCTGATGCCGTGCTCGCGGCATAGGTCGGGAACTGACGTCCCGGCTTCGGCCTGCTTGAGAATGCTGAGGATCTGGTGGTCGCTAAAGCGTGATTTGCGCATGTGGAATCTCCTGTTGCTCCTTTATGAGAATATTCCACTTCTGAGCAACACCATTTATCGGGGGGATTACCCACCAAGCGCCGGCTGCCGAACCGGGAGCGCATTCCGCTGCTCGTGCCGGCGGGTCCGGACCAGGTCTGGTCGGCCGACTTCATGGCCGATAGCCTTTATTGCGGCGTTCGGTTCCGCACTTTCAACATCATCGATGATTTCAATCGCGAAGGCATTGCCATTGAGGTCGATACCTCGCTGACAGGAGCGCGCCTGATCCGGGTCTTCCAGCAGATCAGTGAAGAGCGCAGCTTGCCAGCAACTTTGCGAGTCGACAACGGCCCGGAGTTCCTGGGTACGGAGTTCACCGATTGGGCCGAGGCGCACGGAATGACGATCCAGTACATCCAGCCGGGCAAACCGAATCAGAACGCCTTTATCGAGCGGTTCAATCGAACGTTTCGCGAAGAAGTTCTGGACCTCTATCTGTTCGACAGCCTCGACCAGGTTCGGGAAGAGGTCCATCGCTGGCTGAGACGCTACAACGAAACCTGGCCCCACGACTCGCTCGGCGATCTCAGTCCGCTGCAATATGCAAAACGAGCCCGAAACTCTACTTTTGAGGTGTCGCCTTGACGGGGAAGCTTACGGCAGGCCCGGCGCCAGGCCGCCAGTTGCTCCGGATATAGCCCGCGCTTGCAGCAGTATTCCGAGCGCTCCGACTCGTTCATGGCCGCCGTTTCGATGACGGCAGCGAACTTGTTCCGGGCGCTCCAGCCGTGGGCTTCAGCCCCCCGCATCGGGATACAGCTCACCGCTTGCCCTGGCCTCGCTGCGCCACTTGTACAGCGTTGCTTCGGAAATACCTTCCTTAGCGGCCACTTCCCGGATCGATCGGTTATGCGGCGGAGAAAGCTTGGCAAGCACGGATTGTCGGCGTTCTTTGGAATATCTCACTGTCAGCTCCTGTCCGCCCCCTCTTAGAGCAAAGTCTGAAGGAGGCGACAAGATATTGACTCACCCAAATGTGTACGGTACTATGCCGTACATGAACCCGACATCCACCACCAGCGATGCCCGCCTGGACCTGCGCATGAGTGCCGCCGACAAGGATAGGATCGTCCGCGCGGCCAGTCTGCGCGGCGTTCCGATCGCCGCTTTCGTCCGCGAGGCGGCACTGCGCGAAAGTGAAAGTGTGATGAACGCAGCCGAAAGCCTGACCCTGTCGGCGGAGGAATCGCGGCGTTTTCTTCAAGCCTTGGATACCCCTTTTGAGCCGAACGCGAAGCTGAAGAAGGCACTGGCGCGAATTTCTAGCGCGGCGTGACCGATCCCGTTGTCGAACTGCTTAATCCGAAACGCCACGACCGATCCGGGTTTGTCTGCGGTGAAACTTCGCTGGATGACTATCTACGCAAACAGGCCGCACAACATCATCGGGACGGAATTTCCACCACCCATGTCTTGATTGATACGAATGATCCCGGCCGTATTCTGGGTTACTACTCCTTGTCGGCTGCGCAACTCAAGCTATCCGAACTGTCGGAAAACGACCGTCGACGCCTGCCGCGCTACCCGGTTCCAGCCGTGCGCATGGGACGCTTGGCCGTTGCCACCGACCAGCAAGGAAGAGGCTGCGGCGAATTGCTACTGGCTCACGCCGTCGCCCGCTGTCTAGGCCTGAGAGCAGAACTGGGAGTGCGCGTGCTGCTGGCCGACGCGCTGAACGAAAAAGCCGCCGACTTTTACCGAGCCTACGGATTCCGCCCGACAACAGCCCGGGCGCTCACGCTTTACCTGCCTTTGGGCAAACCCTGACCTGAAGAATCGGCTTCCAACGTGCTTACTCAGCTGCTCGAACTCGCGCCTCAGATCCGCTACTAGCTGCTCGTCCCGAACCTCGACCTGCCATTCAATCTCGACACGATCGGTCAGTCCGTCCTCGAACTGACAGGTGTCGGTCTCGTCGTTCTTGAGATCGTTGAGCGTCACCTTCAGGCCGGAACAAAGAATGGCCTTGGCCTTGAGCAGGTGCTTCAGGCGCGGAGAGTTTGCCGCGTTTATTGTGATGAGCCGGGAGCCCGGCCCAGCTGACCAGTTCGATGTAGCTGGATTCCGTGAGATCCGAGAGGGTGTCTACATTGAGCCCGGCGACAGGCTTGAGTGCCTTCTCCTGCAGCCCTTTACTCAATGCCTGTGCAATGGCCGATTGAGCTGATTCCAGTCGGTACCGGACCAAGGTGTGCTCGGAGTCTCGAAGCGTCTCGCACATTCCGGCTCGCTGCGTGTTGCAATCGGTGTCAAACGTCTAGCTTACACGGCACCGGATACCGCTGGAATTAGCGAAAAAGGGCGGCTATAGTTCCTATGCTCTCGAGCGCATCCACCGCACCAACCTGATCGGCATGGGCGTGCTGCCGCTGGAGTTCACCGCAACTGATCCTGCAAGCGCGACATCCAAAGCCGACGAGCAGGACAGGAATCACAGGGCTCAAGCAGACACTTTCCGCTTCTTATTCTCCTCTGTGCTTATTGCTGCTCTTTTCAGTAGCGGCGCGACGGTATTCGGCCAGCTCGGCTTTCAGCGCCTCGGACAAAGCGTGCATTTCCGGCACGAGCCGCGCCATCGCCTCCTGGCTGAACAGAACCGACTCTTCCATGATCATCGGCATCACGTCGGTCATCCGCTGCCCGGTCGACGTCCGGTAGAAGTCGATCAGATCGGCAATTTCCGACTCGGTAAAATAATGATCATAGAGTTCGATCAGCATCGCTTCCATGCGCGGCCAGCCGAGCGCTTCCCGACTGAGAGCCGACATGCGGTCGTTGTATCCGCGCACGATGTCACGCTTGCCCTCTGACCAGTCCTGGTCCGGCACCAGACGAATAAAGGCCGCCTGCATCTGGGCTTCCATCTGCTTGAACTGGGCTTCTACCTGCGTCAGTCTGATCAGCTCATCGATCCGTTCATGCTTGTTGTCGGCCCAGCCAGGTGCGGCCAACAGCAACCCGAGGATCAAGGTCGTCATCGCTTTATGCATGGCGTTCTCCCGGTTGAAGGTGGGCGTCATCGACCAGCCTTGGCCGATCCGATGACCCCCAGTGTCACCCGGGCACGGCAAGCGTGCTATCGCTAGGCAACCTGAAAGAAGCTGCAAGATTTCCTACCGGTGTAGGAAATCTCCTACACCGTAAACCCGAAATCTCGGGCCAATATCCGGTCCCCACCGCCGCCCTGGCCGACCTGCCACTTCGTCGACATCAGCCGGTTCCGGGATCACCGCTTTGAATGGACTTTGCGACGTTTTGCTTGACACGCTCTTGCATAACTGGTCAGGACAAGTCGAGGCCTTGACCGCTACGGCTTCATTTCCGAGCCGGAAGAGCAGGAGATACTATCCAATGCACATTTTTCGATGGATTGCCATAGCGGCATTTGCGGTAGTTTTCGCTGCGCTGCCCGTGATGGCGCAGGCAACTGACGACACCGAGTTCACATACCAGGGCCGTCTTGATTTCCAGGGCGAACCCTTTACCGGTACGGCGGATTTTCGATTTGCGCTACGGGATGCCTCGGTCGGTGGGCACCAGCTGGACCCAGCGAACGAGCTGGAAGAAGTCGCGGTCGAGGGTGGTCTGTTCATGGTGGACCTGGACTTCGGAAGCAGTGTGCTCTTGAGCGCTCGATATCTGGAAATCAGCTTCCGCGCACCGAGCGGTTCGGGCGAATTTTTCTCATTCCCAGAGCGCACGCGCATCAGCGCCTCGCCTTTCTCCATCCACACGCGCGGGCTGAATGTCAATGAGGCGGGAGTCCGGGTCTTGATTGATTCATCCAGCCCCGCGGGAACGACGCTGCAGCTGAATAACTCCGGCACGGGTGGTCGCAGGTGCGATTCTCGGTGGTCAGTGCGGGCGGCCCTGATCGAACCTACAGCGCAAACACCTGGCGCTTCATGCTTTTCCCCTGACCGTCGGCATCGCCCGGCAGCTTGCTGTTCGGCCTGGATGACGACTGAACGGCGCTGAATTTCTGATCGTGCCGGACACTTCTGCAGGTGCCCCCAGCCTCGGTGCGCTGCTTGAAGCGTCGATTCAGCTCGCCCTGAAAGTGGTCAAGACGTTGGAGGTTGGTACACTCGCCTTGCCATGGAAAGTCACAGCGACTCACGCTCTGCCTCGCGCCCGCAGCCGGACCGGCTGCTGGTCGAAATTGCTGATTATGTCTGCCACTACCGGATCGAATCCGGGGAAGCCTGGGAAACGGCGCATTACTGCCTGAAGGATTCGCTGGCCTGTGCGCTTTTGGCGCTTCGGTATCCGGAGTGCGTCAAGCTGCTCGGTCCGCCGTTTCCGGATATGACCCTGCCGGACGGCGCGCGGGTGCCGGGCACCTCGCATCGACTCGATCCGCTGAAAGCGGCTTTCGATATCGGCACGCTGGTGCGTTACCTGGACTTCAACGACACCTGGCTGGCCGCAGAGTGGGGTCATCCCTCCGACAACCTGGGCGCGATTCTGGCGGTGGCCGACTATCTATCCCGGCGCCGTGTAGCCGCGGGCGGCCAGCCGCTGCGGGTCGCCGATGTTCTCGAAGCCATGGTCAAGGCCCATGAAATCCAGGGTGTGCTGGCGCTTGCCAATTCCTTCAACCGCGTCGGTCTCGACCATGTGCTGCTGGTGCGCGTGGCTTCCACGGCCGTAGTCACACGCCTGATGGGCGGCGATCGGGATGACGTCGTCAATGCGCTCAGCCAGGCCTGGGTCGACGGCGGCGCTTTGCGGACCTATCGCCACGCACCCAATACCGGGCCCCGCAAGAGCTGGGCTGCGGGAGATGCCTGTCGCCGCGCCGTGCAGCTGGCGCTGCTCACGCTTTCCGGAGAGATCGGCTACCCGTCGGCGCTCACAGCCCGGGGCTGGGGTTTTCAGGATGTCCTTTTCAAAGGGCGCGAACTGGTGCTGGAGCGCCAGCTGGGCAGCTACGTGATGGAGAACATTCTGTTCAAGATCGCTTTTCCCGCCGAGTTTCATGCCCAGACCGCCGTCGAGTGCGCGCTTGAGCTGCACCCGCAGGTCAGCGACCGCATCGACGAGATCGAGCGTATCGAGATCGAGACCCAGGAAGCCGGTGTGCGCATCATCGACAAGACCGGGCCGTTGAACAACTATGCCGACCGTGATCATTGCCTGCAGGCCCGGGTCGCCGTGCCGCTGATCTTCGGCGAACTCACCGCCGATTCCTATACCGATGAGGTGGCGGCTGATCCGCGCATCGACGTCCTGCGAGAGAAGATGAGCGTTTCAGAGAATGAGCGCTTTACCCGGGATTATTTCGATCCCGACAAGCGCGCCATCGGCAATGCCGTGCAGGTGTTTTTTGCCGACGGTTCAAGCACCGACAAGGTATCCGTCGACTACCCGGTCGGTCATCGCCGCCGCCGCGAGGAGGGCATCCCGCTGCTTGAAGACAAGTTCGCCCGCGCCGTTCGTGGGCACTTCGCTGCTCGCCAAGCCGGACGGATCCTGCAGGCCACGGAAGATCCAGAAACGCTGGGGGCTTTGCCGCTGCCGGATTTCACCGGGATGTGGAGTCTCTCGGATTGAGGTTCACTCCCGTCTGCCGGGGCAGGGTAAACGGCGGTGCCCAAGCAAGCGTTCCCTCAAGCCTTACCGCTTCGGCGGCGCGCAAAAGCCGTGGGCTTGTGCGTCCAGTGCAGAATTGAAGCGCGCGCTCAGATTCTGAAATCCGATCCACGCGCTTAAAGCGGTAATTTGATCGTCGCTGAAATGCGGCCGGAGGCGCTCCATGGCCTGATCGTCAATCTCGGCGCAGCGAACCGTCATTTCCTCGGCCCAGTTCAGCGCGGCCTGTTCGGCTTCGGTGAAGTCGTCGCACTCGCGCCATTCTGCGACCCGCTCGGCTTTTTCCGCCTCTCCCTTCGACTGGAGGAAGTTGTAGGCGTTGAGATCGACGCAGAAACTGCAGCCGGTCAGCTGGGCGATGCGAATCGACAGCAGGGATCGCAGGCGCTGATCGACGGGATAGCTCTTGCGGTTGAACACGCCGAGCATGGCCAGCATGCCGAGAAAAGCGCCCGGCAGGCGGCCCCACAGCCAGGAGGGCGCGAGCACGTCGCCGTAGACGCGCTGCTGACGCTTGAGCACCCAGCGAATGACCCACGGATAGTCAGAGAGCGGCTTCGGCGGAATTCTTGACATGGAAGACCTAATCGTTGCGAACAGGCCCGGATTGTCGCGCAAAATTCCGGCCGCCGTGGTGAAAGGGCGGCCGGAAGCAACAGAGCTGAATTCCGATAAGAAGCGCGCTAGTGGGCCATGCGGCTAATTAGGTAACGCTCAGCCGTCGCACAAGCGTTGT
>CAZUTZ010000151.1:0-6668 GCA_964623655.1 uncultured Wenzhouxiangella sp. | reverse complement strand
TTGCTCATTGGAGTTCTTTCGATTTCTTCCGCGTTTTTTGCATCACGCAGAGACGCAGAGAGACGGAGAAAGCAGAGGGACAAACCGTTTCCGGATTGGCGTTGGGCCGACCTTATTCCGCTTTCGCAAAATCTTTCTTTATCTCTGCGCGCTCTGCGTCTTCGCGCCTCTGCGTGATGCATTTCACTGGAAGCATCAGCAACCTTAGCGGCGGTATTCGACCAGCGTCTGTTCAATCGGCCCGAAGATGCTCTGTTCGCGCTCGTCGAGCATTTCGATTCGCACGACGTCGCCGAACTGCATGAACGGCGTTTTCGGCTTGCCGTCGGCGATGATCTCCAGCATGCGTTTCTCGGCCAGGCAGGAGGCGCCGCGGGCGGTGTCCTGGTTGGCAATGGTCCCTGAACCAACCAGCGTGCCGGCGGCCAGCGGGCGAGTCCGGGCGGCGTGGGCGACCAGCTCGGCGAACGAAAACTGCATGTCTTCGCCGGCTTCGGGCTGGCCGAACAGATCGCCGTTCAGCCAGGTTTTCAGCGGTCGATGGAGCTTGTCATCGCGCCAGGCATCGCCCAGCTCGTCCGGCGTGACCACAACAGGCGCCAGCGCCGAGCGCGGCTTGGACTGCAGAAAGCCGAAGCCTTTCGCCAGCTCGCCGGGGATCAGGTTGCGCAGTGAAACATCGTTGAGCAGGGTGACCAGCTGGATATGTCGGCCACACTCGGCGGCTGGGGCACCCATCGGCACATCATCGGTGATGACGCCGATTTCGGACTCGAAATCAACACCCCAGTCGGTCGAAGCCATGGCGATGTCGTCCAGCGGACCGAGAAAACCGTCCGAGACGGCCTGATACATCAGCGGGTCGGTGAAAAAGCTCTCCGGTACTTCGGCGCCGCGCGCCTTGCGTACGCGCTCCACGTGCGGCAGGTAAGCCGAGCCGTCGACGAAGTGATAGCAGCGCGGCAGCGGGGCGGCCAGCGTGGCCAGATCCAGTTCGAACCAGTCCTCGGCGGTACCGGCATTGAGTTCGTCGTACAGGACCTGAAGCCGCGGAGCCGCCATATCCCAGTGGTCCAGGGCTTTTTGCAGGGTTGGCGCGATGCTGTCGGCGAGAACCGCCCGGCTGAGGTCGCGGCTGACCACGATCAGCGTGCCGTCGCGGCCGCCTTGTTTGAGAGTCGCTAGCTTCATTTCGGCTTCCAGCTGTCCACGTAGTCGGTCCACTCCACTTGTTCGGCTTGTTCGGTGACCTCCAGCGCGTCGCGGGTGTCGATCATCACCGCGACTTCCTCGGTCGCCTCGGCCTTCGGCTTGAAGGCATGGTTCAGCGCCTTGGGATGCGGTCCGTGAGTGAAGCCGCAGGGGTGCAGCGTCATCATCCCGGCATGGATGTTGTCGCGCGAGAAGAAGTTGCCGGCGTGATAGAAGATCAGCTCGTCGTAGTCGTCGTTGCTGTGGAAGAAAGGCACTTTGAGCGCGCCCGGATCGGTTTCGAAGGGCCGCGGCACGAAGGTGCAGATCACGAAACGGTTGCCGACAAAGGTGGTGTGAGCCGAGGGCGGCAGGTGAAAACGGTGGCTCATCAGCGGGCGGATGTCACGCCAGTTGACCTTGACCGGCATCAGGTCGCCTTTCCAGCCCACCGCGTCGAGCGGGTTGAAAGGGTAGGTGATGGCCGACAGGCGGTTGCGGCGCTTGACGATGACTTTCCAGCTTTCATCGCCCTGCTGGGCGCGGAAAGCGTCGTTGATTTGCGGCGTGTCGAGGATGGCCGGGTCGAAAATCGCGTGCGGGCCGACCATACCCTTTTCCGGCAGCATGTAGCTTGCGCCGGTCGCCTCTATGAGCAACATCTTGACCGGCGCGTCGGATTCCAGGCGCCACATTGTGCCTCTGGGCAAAACGATGTAGTCGCCGTCGCGGAAGCGCATGTGGCCATAGTCACAGTAAAGATCACCCGAGCCGTCGTGGATGAACAAAAGCTCGTCGCCGTCGGAGTTGCGGGCCAGCACGTCCATGCGGTCGGTCATGGTCCAGCTGCGAATGCGCGTATGGGCGTTGTGCATCAGCTCGGTCGCATCCCAGGGCGAGCGGCTGTGTTCCTCGATCCTGGTGGTGTCGAAGGCGCGCGGCTTGAGCGGGCCTTCAAAGTCCACCCAGCCGGTGGGCGGGTGGGTGTGGTACATGTGCGAGGCGGGCCCGAAAAAACCTTCCTTGCCCAGCTCGCGCTCGAAAGTGCCCTCGGGCAGATCGCAGTGTGCCTGCCGGCTGGCCTTGCCTTCGAGCTTGGGGTGACTAATCCATTTACGCATTGTTCAACTCCGGGTTATGTCGATTTCGGGGCGAGCACCAGGGACCAGGGACCAGGGACCAGGGACCAGGGGCCAGGGGGTTGGACCTCGGGGCACTATCCAGGTTGCCCCTGAGTATGCTTTCGGCGACAGACAAGATTCCAGCACCAGTCGAACTAGTCCCTGGTCCCTAGTCCCTGGTCCCTCCAAGTCAAAGTACCCCGCGCTGCTCCTGATCGCGCTCGATGGCTTCGAACAGGGCCTGGAAGTTGCCTTCGCCAAAGCCCTTGTTGCCCTTGCGCTGAATCACCTCGAAAAAGATCGGGCCGATGTTGGTCTGGGTGAAGATCTGCAGGAGCTGCTTGTCGGGCTGCTGTCGATCCGCGTCGATCAGGATCTTGTTGCGACGCATTCTCGGCACGTCTTCGCCATGATTCGGAATGCGCTGATCGATGACGTCAAAGTACGTGTCCGGTGTGGCAAGAAAATCAATGCCGTTGGCGCGCAGTTTTTCGACGGTTTCATAGATGTCCTCGGTATAGAGCGCGATGTGCTGCACGCCCTCGCCCTTGTATTCGTTCAGATACTCGTTGATCTGGCTCTTGGGGTCTTCCGACTCGTTGATCGGGATCGAAATCTGCCCGTTGGGCGCGGTCATGGCCTGCGAACGCAAACCCGTCTTGGCGCCCTTGATGTCGAAGTACTTGACCTCATAGAACCCGAACAACCGGGAATAGAAATCGGACCACTGGGCCATGTTGCCGTTGTAGACGTTGTGGGTCAGGTGGTCGATAAAGGTCAGACCGGCTCCGGTTGGATGGCGATCAACCTCAGGGTTGAATTCGAACTCGCTTTCGACGTCTTCGATCCCGGAGGTGAGATACAGGACGCTGCCGCCGATTCCGGTGATGCAGGGCAGACTCAAGGCCAGTTCATCCGGATCAGCGGCCACGGCTTCCGCACCATGCTCCAGCGCCCGGCGGCGCGCATCGGCCGGATCGTCGACGCGCAGGGCAAACCCGGTGCAGCAGGGTCCGTGCTCGGCGGCGAAGCGGCTGGCGAAGGAGTCCGGCATTTCATTGACCAGCAGATTGATCCCGCCCTGGCGGTACAGCGTCACGGCGTGACGACGGTGCCTGGCAACGGCGGTAAAACCCAGTTTCTGCAACAGATCGTGCAGCTGGGCCGGGTCGGGCGCGGCGAATTCGATGAATTCAAACTGTTTGACGCCGGCGGGATCAGCGCGGTGGTCGCTCATGGCCATCTCCTGATTCAGTGAAAACAAGTTGCCAACTCAAGCTGGCTTCAGCTGGTTGCGTAGTGCCTCGATATTAGTTACATTTGAAACTAATTTCAAGCCCGCTCGGCGTGCTTTGGCGCATGATCAAGCTCGAAGAATTTCTCCCCTATCGGCTCTCCGTGCTGGCCAATCAGGTCAGCCAGGGTATTGCCAGGATCTACTCAGAGCGCTTCGGGCTGTCCATCCCGGAGTGGCGGGTGATCGCGATCCTCGGCCGCTTCGACCAGATTCCGGCCAGCGCGGTGGCAGAGCGCTCGGCGATGGACAAGGTGGCGGTCAGCCGGGCGGTACGCCGGCTCCTGGCGCTGGACCTGATCGAGCGACGCGACGGTCATCAAGATCGGCGGGCCAAGCCGCTGACGCTGACCGGGTCCGGTCGTCGCGTCTACGAGGCCATCGCTCCGGCCGCGCTGGAATTCGAGGATCGGTTGCTGGCGGCTCTGACTCCGGCCGAGCGCCGCAGTCTGGATCGAATCCTCACCAAGTTGCTCGAGGCCAGTGCAGACGCCTGATTTCGTGCCCGGAGCGCCGGTTGATCTTGCGCGCAGAGGCGTCGTGACGCTGCGCTATGATCAGTGCCGGACATTTGCAACGGAGCGTTAGATCATGGCCTACAACCGCAGCCACGCCAGAACGTTGTGCGACAAGACCGAGTATCAGTTTTTCGAGACCAGTCTGCGCGGCAATATCGAAAAGTTGCCGCAAAAGCGGGTCCAGGACGGAATCAAGCGGGCGCGCACCCTGCGCGACAAGTATCGTGACCTGCATCAGCGCCAGCGCCTGGCCACACGCGATCGCACCGGCAGCAAGAAGGGTACGCAGCCAGCGACCAATCAGCGCACCGAGCAAAAGGCCAAGCTGTTTACCGAGGTGCTGGAGCGTTTCGAGTCCCGGCTGGAAACCCTGAAGCAGGCGGCGGAAAAATAGCAGGCAAGAAGTGACTGACGTCGTGTTTTAGCGAATGGGCTTCGATCACTCTGGGGGCGCCGTCCTCGGGCGGTGAATTCCGCTTCAGTTCGACGCGGTGGCGAGGCCTTCAGCGCAATGCACCACCCGAGGACGGCTTGCAGCGTCGGCTTTCTTGAAAGACGACGCCGCCCGTCGAGACACGACGTTAATCGGAGAGAAGTCAGCCATGGCAGGAAGAAAACCGGCAGCCCGCTCCACCACGCCGGAAGCAGCCGTCTCCGAAAAAAGCCCGGGCGGCGGTCCGTTTCGAATTCTCCATTGCGATCAGTGGCTGTGCGCCATCGACAAGCCCTGTGGCCTGATGGTGCACAAGAGTCCCAGGGGGGATGATCGGCAGTTCATCATGCAGATGCTGCGCGATCAGCTGGGCCAGAAGGTCTGGCCGGTGCATCGGCTGGATCGGGCCACCTCGGGCGTGCTGCTGTTTGCGCTGGATGCCGAGACGGCGGCGGCTATCGGGCGCCAGATCATGGACCGCAGCGTGGAGAAGCGTTACCTTGCCGTGGTGCGCGGCTTCACCGAGCCCGAGGGGCGCATCGACCACCCCCTTTCGACCGGCGATCGGCGGGCAGACCAGCCGGCTCGAACGGACTATGAGCGTTTGGCCACCCTTGAGCTGCCGATTCCGATCGGGCGCTACACCAGCGCGCGCTACTCGCTGCTCTCGGTCTGGCCGCGTACCGGGCGAACTCACCAGATACGCCGTCACTTCAAGCACATATTTCATCCCCTGATTGGCGATACCACCTATGGCGAGGGTCGCCACAACCGGCTGTTTCGGATGGAGTTTGGCTGTCACCGGCTGCTTTTGCATGCCGTGGATCTGACGCTTGAGCATCCCGCCAGCGATCAGCCTTTGCATCTGCACGCGCCCATCAGCGGGGAGTTTGCGCGTATTGAGACCGCCTTTTTTGAGGAATCGCGAACCGATCCGTCGCGATAAAGGCTGCAATAATTGAACCACTTACCGCACGCTTGGAAAGGGAGCGACCATGAGTCTGAGCATTCACAGCCGTTTTGACGGCGGCAACATCGAGGTTCTGAGCGCCGATCGGGCCGACGCGATTCGCTTGAAGATCCGGCCGGACGTCGGTGACCAACACTTCCAGTGGTTTCACTTTCAGCTCTGCAATGCCGCCGATCAGGCCTGCCGCATGACCATTGAAAACGCCGGGCAGGTCTCCTACCCGGATGGTTTCCGGGACTATCAAGCCTTGTACTCTCCTGACGGCTTCGACTGGCAGCGCGTACCGACCTCGTTCGACGGCGAGCGCCTGGTCATCGATCACACGCCGGAGTCCAACGCCGCCTACTACGCTTATTTCCCGCCCTACAGCCTGGAGCGGCATCAGCAGTTGATTGCCGACGCGCTGGCCTCTCCCCGCGTTCAGGCCGAAAGCCTGTGCACTACGCCCGATGGTCATCCGCATACCTTGTTGACCATCGGAGAGGAAAAACCGGGACGCAGGAAATTGTGGATCACGGCGCGTCAGCACCCCGGCGAAACCATGGCGGAGTTCTGGGTCGAGGGCTTTCTCGACCGGCTGCTTGACGAGGAAGACCCGGTGGCGAGACGCGTGCTGGAGCATTCAGTGGTCTATCTGGTGCCCAACATGTGCATTGACGGCGGCGTGCGGGGCCATTTGCGCTGCAACGCGCACGGACGCAATCTCAACCGCGAATGGCGCGAACCTTCGGCGGAATTCTCGCCGGAAGTTTTCCATGTCGTGCAGCGCATGAAGCAGACCGGCGTCGATTTCTCTCTCGACGTGCACGGCGACGAGGAGTTGCCGTATAACTTCATTGCCGGGCCCGAGGGCACTGCAGGCTGGACGGCCGAGCGTCAGGCCGAGTTCGATCGGTTCAAGAACCAGCTGGCCGAGATCACGCCGGATTTCCAGACCGAGCACGGTTATCCGGTCGACGCTCCGGGTAGCGCCGACTTGCGCAAGTGCACCGATTACGTGGCCGAAAGCTTCGGCTGTCTGGCCATGACGCTGGAAATGCCGTTCAAGGATTCTGCCATCACCCCCATGCCGCACTGCGGCTGGAACGCCGGCCGCAGTCGTCACCTGGGCCGGGCCTGCCTTGATGCCATCTGGCAGTGG
>CAZUTZ010000150.1:0-6708 GCA_964623655.1 uncultured Wenzhouxiangella sp. | reverse complement strand
CGGGCGCATCTGCAGCCAGCCCTTCCAGTAAGTGCGCCAGAACACTTCCTGGATGAATTTTTCGGCCTGGTTGGCGGAGTGCTGCTGCAGCACCGCCGCGATGACTTCGCGCTCGGTCACAATTCGATGCCGCAGGTAGGGCGAGAGCATGGACACATTGCGCTTGCGGCCCGGACCGGGGTCGGCATTGCGCTGGGCGGCGTAGGCACGGCCAGCGCGCGGGACGAAGTCGTCCAAGCGCTCGAGGGCGGCAGCACGCGTCGGCGGAAAAAGATCAAGCGGATCGACAAATTCGGTCATGAGCACGCGGGACGCTGAACGAAGCCGCTATTGTCGTGACCCAAGGCCAAGCCTTCGTGAGCGCAAGGCCTACGGAAAGCCAATCAAAAACCCGCTTCAGTACAGACGCTCGACGTAGGATTCCACCGGCTTGGGGCCCCGGGTATCGCCGTCGTTGGCCCAGTTACGCGGCGGCATGTGAGGCGCGGTCGGCGGTTCGTCGCTGTAGGGGATCTGCGAGAGGATGTGGGCGATGCAGTTCAGGCGCGCATGGCGCTTGACGTCGGCATCAATGAAATACCAGGGCGCGTTTTCGGTGTCGGTGTATTCGACCATTTCATCCTTGGCTTTCGAATACTCCGCCCAGCGCTCACGCGACTCGATATCCATCGGCGATAGCTTCCAGCGCTTGACCGGGTCCTGCACGCGCGCCTTGAGTCGCCGCTCCTGCTCTTGCTCGCTGACCGAGAACCAGTATTTCAACAGCTGGATTCCCTCTTGTGTCAGCATGTCTTCGAACTCCGGGCACGTCCGCAGGAAACACTGCACCTGATCCTCGGAGGCAAAGCCCATGACCCGCTCCACGCCCGCGCGGTTGTACCAGGAGCGGTCAAACAGCACGATCTCGCCGGCCGCCGGCAGATGCCGGACATAACGCTGGTAGTACCACTGGGTTTTTTCCCGGTCGGACGGCACACCCAGGGCCACGGTGCGCACCACGCGCGGGTTGGTCATGTCGGTAATGCGGCTGATCACCCCGCCCTTGCCGGCGGCATCCCGCCCTTCAAAAACGATCACCACTCGACGGCCGCTTTCCTGCACGCTGCGCTGCAGCTTGACCAACTCCAGCTGCAGGCGGCGCAATTCTTTCTGGTACACCCGCTTTTTCAGGCGGCCCTTGCGACTGTACTTGCTGTCGTCAAAACGTCGATTTGGCGATAGTTCCTGCATGAGTGGTTACCCTTGAGTTTGTTTTTACCGGTGCCGCTGGAAAGCGGTCATCGACCGGTGACTCACTAGGCTAACTCAATCGCCATCGGCGATTTGCTCCAGCACCCTTGAGAGCGCAAGCAGGCGCTGCTGGGACGCCCCACGACTTGTACCGGCCATTTCGGCCAGGGCTTCGGCCTGATCGCGCAGCGAAGCGGCGTGCCCGGCCTCAATCCGACCGTTGGCGCTTTCTGTCTGACTCAGCAACTGCTCAATGGAAGCCTGCTGATCGTCGCTGAGCTGCCCGCCGCGCGCCAGCTGATCGAGATAAGCACGTGCGACTACCGGCACCGCCGGCCATTCGGCGCGGAACTGCTGCTGCGGATTGAAGGCCTCATCGCCGTTGATCAGCGAAGCCGCGGCGATTTCGTTTTCGCTCAGATAATCGCTGGACACCAGCGACAGCACGTCGAGTCCACGCACGATTTCGGTGCCGAACACCCGGCCGCGATACCAGTAGGCTGACCAGTAGCCGCCGGTGACCAGCGCCTGTTCGTCAATCGGGCCGCGGTCGAAAAAAGCAATTTCGACCGGGTTGGCCGAATCCGTGAAGTCGAACACGGAAATCCCGCCCTGGTACCAGGCCTGGACCAGAATGTCGCGGCCCGGAACCGGGACCAGCGAGCCGTTGTGGGCCACGCAATTTTCCTGTTCGGTCTGCGGCGCCGGCATCTTGTAGTAGCTGCGGAAGACCAGCTGATCGTCGACGATGTCGTAGATGGCATTGGCGCCCCAGTTGAGCGGGTCGGAGGCGCGACAGCGCGGGCGCGTGCCCCCGCCCCACTCGTCGGTGAACAGCACCTTGGTGCCGTCGTTGTTGAAAGTCGCCGAATGCCAGTAGGCAAAGCCGGGATCGACCACGGCATCAATCCGCTCCGGATTGATCGGATCGGAAATGTCGAACAGGATGCCGTTGCCAGAGCACGCACCGGCGGCCAGATTCAGTTCCGGAAAGATGGTGATGTCGTGGCAGTGGTTGGTTTCCGAGCTGGTCTGGGTACCGGGGCCGTGATCGCCGCGCTCCCACAGACCGGCCAGAATGCCGGTCTCCGGGTCGGCGAATACCGCCGGGCTGTGGATGATGCGCGCATCCTGGGGGCGATCGACCGGAATCTCGATCACATCAATGCGAAACAGCGCCGTTTCCTCGTCGCGCCAGGGGGATTCGTCAATGCAGCCTTCCAGTTCTTCTTCGTCGCGCACGAAAGAGATGCCGGAGTTGTAGACGATCAGGCGGCCGTCTTCGCCAGGACCGGCGACCACGGTGTGGGTATGCGAGCCGCGGCAGGTTTGCACCAGGCCGACCTGCCTCGGCAAGGTCCGGTCGCTGATATCGAATATACGGATGCCGCGAAAGCGTTCATCGCTGACCGGCTCGGCCACGCCTTTCAGACCGCAGTCGATCCGGCCGCGATTCTGCTCGACCGACATCAGCACCAGATCGCCGATTACCGAGACATCGCCCTGGCCGCCGGGGCAGACGATCCCCGAAATCAGCTCCGGGGCATCCGGGTCGGCGATGTCGTAGAGCTTGAAGCCGTGATAGTTGCCGACCACCAGGAGATCACCGTCAAAAGCCATGTCGCTGTTGGCAAAATCGAGCAGTGAAGGCCGCGCGCGCTCGCTCGGCGGCTCGGTCTTCCCCGATTCCTTCTCGACGAGTTCCTGCAGCCGGTCCGGCGGCAGCGCGGCCGGATTGGCCGGATCGAAAAAGCCTTCGGGCTTGGGCAGCGAAGCGGTCAGGTCCATGTTCCAGATCGCCTCTTCGGCGTCGCGAAAACCGGCGGCCAGGCCGACTCGAGGATCGGCGGTGTAGCGGGACAGCATGAGGGTCATGCGGTCGATCTCCGTCGCCTGGTCATTCTTGACGTCGGTGACGAACTCGAAAAGAGCCGGATCCTGCGCCGAGCCGCGCTCGGCCAGCAGATCTTCGACCATGACCAGCGCGCCGCGATGGTGCTCGATCATCAAAGCCAGGAACAGGCGGTCGAAGGCCTCGCCGGTGGAATGCTCGAGCTGGGCCATCTGCTCCGGCGTGGCCATGCCTTCCATGCCGTGACCGACGTGGTGATGATGCTGGCGCTGATGTCCGTGCTCGTGCTCGTGCTCGTGCTCGTGATGATCATCCTCATGCGAGTCCTTGTGTGCATGTCCATGATGGTCGGGATCATGATGATGCTCGCCATGGTCGGCCGGGGCCACGTGCGGCAGCCAGTCGCGAGGCGGCACCGGCTCGCCGCGCTCGCGCAGCCACTGCTCCATGAACTCGATTTCGTCGCGCTGGCTGGTATCGATGCGTCGGGCCAGGTCCAGCAACTCCCGATCGCTGCTGCGCGCCGGCGCCAGCGCCGACATGTCCAGTGCTTGCTGATGGTGCGGAATCATGTCGACCATGAAACGCAGGTCGGCCGACGAATAGCGCAAGCCGGCCAGGTCGATGGCCAGGTCAACGCTGACCTGGCGGCTCGGCTCTCCCGGTGCGCCGGGCTGGACGATCGGTGCGCCTCGCTCAAGGCCATGAGCACAAACCGAAAGGAGCCCCAGGCTCAAAATCAGGAAGCAGCCATGAACGCCGCGCTTGAACAGCAACTTCATTCTCGATCAATCTCCTCAGGAAAGACGCTAGCAACAACGTGCGGCCCCGGCGATATGCCGAGGCCGCGAAAGATGGCAGGCCCGTGGAAAAGCCAAGCTTGCCTGACTTTAGCAGCTTGGCATGAGGAGATGAGCGCTTGTTTAGAGTGCCGCCGATGCGACCGTCTGCGATGTGATCGGGTTCATGGCATCTCGAAGCGATCTTCAAACAGGCGATCGCCGACCACATCAAAGACTTCGGTGATCAGGGCGGGCAGTTCCCCCTCTCCGTCTTGAATCAGGAACCGATAACCTTGTCCCGGCTGATTGATGACCAGGTTATCGAACACGGCGATACCGTCTTCCACCACCAGCGTGGCGAAGGGCTCTGATGAGCGCGCTGTCTGAGCATCAATCAACAAGAACAACTCGATCACTGTGCTGTTATCGCTGGTTGCCACCTCTCCGGTGCCATCGATGACGGCCACGCTCAAAGTAGGCGTCAGCACCTGGCCGACCGGATTCGGACCGTCGGGCTGGCTGAGAATTTCCAGACTTTGGGCGTCAGCGCTCAGAATCCGGAAGATCGCCGAAGCCGATCCGACAAAGTTGTTTTCGTCAATGGTTGCGGTGACGATATAGTCTCCTACCTCTATCGGCAATTCCGGGTCACCGTCAAAACTCAACTCGAAGGCCAGGCCTTCCGGTTCCGTAATGACCGTTGGCGCCAAACCTTCGCCAGTAAACCGCTGACTCAAGTCTTGGAAAGCCAGATCCGCCGTGGCGGGTGCAATCTCGAAACTGGTCTGGCCGGTACCGACGAAGCCCGGCTCGGTAATCGTTGCCGTGACCAGATAGGTGCCGGCATCCACCGGCAGCGTCACCGATCCGTCGTACAGCACCTCGACGGCCAGGCCGGGCGGCTCGGTGATGACGGCGATTTCCGACTCCTCGCCGGTGTAGACCTGGAAGGCGTCCTCGAACAGCACGTCAGCATTGAGGTCGATGAAGAAGCCGGGCGCACCGGCCGGCAGCGCATAGACACTTAAGCTCTGGAATACGCCATTGCCGTTTGCAAAGGCCGAGACGATCTGACCACTGACGAATTCGACCGCCACCGGATCGATCAGCACCGGCTCGCCGCCGGGCGCGGTAATGATCAAATCGTAGCTGCCGGCCGGCAATTCGACAAAGTCGCCGACATCGCCAAAATCCACTCCAGCCAGCAAACTGCCGTCGGCCAGGCGCACTTCGGCCGAGGCCGGGCCGGAAGCGAATGGCGCCAGATGCCCCAGCCTTAGCTTGAACTGGCCGTCTGCCGGGGCGTTGACTTCGTCATCCAGCAGCTTGAGGTCCAGCGCCTGATTCAAACCGTCGCCGATGGCGATCGCGCTATAGCGTTGACCGGCCATCAGCTCAACGGTGCTGGCAATGGCCGGCTCGACTGCCCCGACGGGGAACACTTCAATCGTGACACTGCCCGGTTCGATGTCGAGATATCCGCTCGAATCACCGTAGGCAACCCCGCTCAGCAGCATTTCCCCATTGACGCGAATCTCCACTTCGCTATCGCTCTCGGCGGCGAAAGGTGCCAAGTGAACCCACTGCACTTCAGCCGGCAACACGGGCAAATCCAGGCTGACGATCAGCGGATCGTGGTCGGAACTGCGAAACGGGTCCGGGCTGTAGAAATCATCCGGCTTGGGCAGGGAGCTTGCCGGAAGGGTCTCGGGATAGGCAAATGCAGGGATTTCATCGGCATTGATCGCCCAATTGGCCGCACCCAGCACGACCTCGTTCATGGCCGCCGAGGCCATGACGTGATCCAGGCTGCCGGACTGGCCCTGGAAAACAAAGCTGTAAACCGCCGGATCATTGTCGTTGGCCTGAATGGCCTGGTTGACGTAGCCGGCGTCGACCAGCAGCTGCATCGGGTCTTCCTGGGCATAGGCATTGAAGTCGCCCACCACCAGCTTGAGATCGGTGCCAGTGCCCGTCGGGTCTGAATCCAGCCAGGCCTCCATCGACGCCACGGATTCGGTTCGCAGGGCATTCCAGCAACTCTGGCCGTCACCCTGATCAGCGTTGTCGCCGCTGGCGTTGCCGCAGTTCTTGGAGCGGAAATGCACCACGGAAACGGTGAACACGCTGCCGCCGGAGTGTCGGAAGGCCTGCTTTAGCACCGGTCGCTGGCGACTGGTATCGATCGGCGGGACAATCGGGGTGTCGCTGTCGAGCACGGCAAAATCACCGACCGGCTCGACCGATCCGGTGCGATAAATGATGGCGTTCTTGATTGCGTCGGTGCCCTTGAAGCCGGTGGCAACGAAGTCCCAGTCGCCGACCGCATCAGCCTCGTTGACCGCGTCGACCAGAAAGGCCAGGGTCGAGTCATCGTCATCGTTTTCAATTTCGATCAAGCCCAGCACGTCCACGTCCATGGCGATGATGGCGCTGACCAGCTTGTCGCGCTGGCGCTCGAGCTCGCTCTCGCTGGTTGCACCGCGACAGTTGAGATTGTTAGGCCCGCAGCCCACACCGTTGGTCTGCAGAGTGGTAAAGAGGTTTTCGACGTTGTAGCTGCCGATGCGCAGATTGCCCGCCGGCAGTTCGGGCGGCTGTTCGGTGCGAGGCGACCCGGCCTCATCAAACTCGGCCGGCTGCAAGGCAAAAAGACGGTAGTTGGAAAAGCCGAAACCCATGACGCCTTCGAAATCGCCCTGGATGCGGTAGCCGACCCGGATCGGGTTGGAGGCGTTCAGCGGCGTGCCGTCGAGGCCCGGCTGGAACGGGGTGCGATACGCGCCCTCAAGACCCTGGTCGATGATCAGGCGGCTGCGATCGTTGAGATCCTGGCGCTGATTG
>CAZUTZ010000149.1:0-6721 GCA_964623655.1 uncultured Wenzhouxiangella sp. | reverse complement strand
GACCCCGGCTCCCGCATCACCGGTATCGGCATCATCGACGGCGAGCGGCTGGTCCATGCCGAGTCGCTGCGCCTGGGTGACGGGCCGATGCCGGAGCGGCTGGGGCGGATTTTTGCCGGGGTGGGCGAGTTGATCGAGCGGTTTCAGCCCGAGATCGCTGCGGTCGAGACCGTTTTCATGAGCCGCAATGCCCAGGCCGCGATCAAGCTGGGTCAGGCGCGCGGTGCGGCCGTTTGTGCTGCGGTGGCGGCCGGGCTGGAAATCCATGAATACGCCCCGCGTGCGATCAAGCAGGCGATTGTCGGGCGCGGCGGGGCGGCCAAGGAGCAGGTCCAGCACATGATCCGGGTCCTGCTCAAGCTCAGCGAGGCGCCGGCCGAAGACGCCGCCGACGCGCTGGCCGTAGCCCTTTGCCATCTGCACACCGCGCAAACCGCCGCCCGCCTGCCGGCCGGGCTGGTCATGCGATGATGGGTTCATGATTGGTCGCCTGCACGGCATCCTGCTTGAGCGCCAGCCGCCGCAGCTGCTGATCGATGTCGGCGGCGTGGGCTATGAGGTCGAAGCGCCGCTGTCGGTGTTCGATCGCCTGCCTGAGCTGGGAGAGCCGGTCACGCTCGTCACCCAGCTGATCGTGCGCGAGGATGCCCACACGCTCTACGGTTTTCTCCATGCCGGTGACCGGGCCTTGTTTCGCGCGCTGCTCAAGGTCTCGGGCGTGGGCCCGCGCCTGGCCATGGCCATCCTGTCGGGCGTCAGCAGTGATGACTTCGCCCTGATGGTCGAGGCCGGTGATACCCAGGCGCTGACCCGTCTGCCGGGGATCGGCAAAAAGACCGCCGAGCGCTTGCTGCTGGAAATGCGCGGTCGGCTGAGTGATCTGGGCGACGGGCAGGGCAGTGCCTCGGCGCCGGGCGATGCCGCAGCCGAAGCGCGCGCCGCGCTGACCGCGCTGGGCTATTCGGCGGCCGAAGCCCTGAAAATGGTGCGTGCCGTGGAAGCACCCGATCAACCGGCTGAGGCGCTGATCCGCGCCGCCCTCCAAAAACGGATGAAGGGCTGAAGTATGGAAGAATCGCGCCTGATCACGGCTGCCGCGGCACCCGAGGAAAGCCGGGTGGAGGAGACGCTGCGCCCGCAGCGTCTGGCCGAATACACCGGGCAGGCGGCCATGAAAGAGCGCCTTTCCATTTACCTGGAATCGGCACGCAAGCGCCACGAGGCGCTGGATCACGTCCTGATCTTCGGACCGCCCGGACTGGGCAAGACCACGCTGGCGCACGTGATTGCCGCCGAGATGGGCACCCACCTGCGCCAGACCTCCGGCCCGGTGCTGGAGCGGGCCGGCGACCTGGCCGCGCTGCTGACCAATCTGGAGCCGGGCGACGTTTTGTTCATCGACGAGATTCATCGCCTGAGCCCGGTGGTCGAGGAAGTCCTGTATCCGGCCATGGAGGACTATCGCATCGACATCATCATCGGCGAGGGGCCGGCCGCGCGCTCGATTCAGCTTGATTTGCCGCGATTTACCCTGGTTGGTGCGACCACCCGGGCCGGCCTGCTGACCTCCCCGTTGCGCGACCGTTTCGGCATCGTCGAGCGTCTGGAATTTTACGGCGTCGAAGACCTGGCACGCATCGTCAGCCGTTCAGCCGGCATTCTCGACATCTGCTCTGACGGCCCGGGTGCCGAGGAGATTGCCCGCCGCGCTCGCGGCACGCCGCGGATTGCCAATCGCCTGCTGCGGCGCGTGCGCGATTTTGCCCAGGTGCGCGCCGACGGACACATCACCGGCGAAGTCGCCGCTCAGGCGCTGGAGATGATGCAGGTCGACCGGCGCGGTTTCGATCTCATGGACCGGCGCCTGCTCAAGGTGCTGATCGAACATTTCGGCGGCGGACCGGTGGGCGTGGAAAGTCTGGCCGCTTCGTTGTCCGAAGAGCGCGGCACGATCGAAGACGTCATCGAGCCGTTTCTGATCCAGGAAGGCTACATGGTGCGCACCGCACGCGGTCGCATGGCGACAGCTTCAACCTGGCGCCATTTCGGCCTGACGCCGCCTGATCAGCCCGGGGCCGACCTGTTTTCCGATCTTGAAACCCCGCCTGATCGGGACGGCTCATGATGGAACCGGCGCCGGGGCTGGCGGTATCGCGCTACCGGGTTTATTGGGAGGACACCGACGCCGGCGGCGTCGCGTACCACGCTCGATATCTGAACTTCATGGAGCGAGCGCGTTCGGATTGGCTGTTGGCCTTGGGCTTCCCGCAGGTCGATCTGCGCGAGCGCGAGGGTCGTTTGTTTGCCGTCACTTCCGCGGCGCTGAAATTTATCGCGCCGGCGCGCCTGGAAGATGAACTTGTCGTCAGCGTGGTCGTCGAATCGCTTCGCGCGGCGTCCATGACGCTGTTGCAGCAGGTCCGACGCGGCGACGATGAGTTATTGGCGGAAGGCCGTGTCGGCGTCGCCTGCCTGAGCGCAGAAAGCTTCAAGCCCGCACGCATACCGAAACCGCTGCGCGCGGCAATTGAAGAATTCCAGTGATGTCTTTCCAATCCTGAGGATGTCCAGTTGCGGATTTTCCAACTACGAGTTTTGCAATCACACGTTTTCCGAGGAACCGAGCACTAATGCAGTCAAGCGAACAGCTACAGATCTGGGAATTGATCATGGAGGCCTCTCTGCTCGTGCAGGGAGTGATGCTGGTGCTGGTGCTGGCCTCGATTCTTTCGTGGATGGTGATCTTTCGCAAGCGCCAGGCGCTGGCCCGCGCCAGGAAACGAGCGATCGAATTCGAGGACAAATTCTGGTCAGGCGGTGATCTGGGCCAGCTGTACGACGAGGTGGCCGGCGACGGCGACGGTCGGGAGGGGCTGGAGTCGATCTTCGAGGCGGGTTTCCGGGAATTCTCGCGCGCCCGCGACGACCGCCAAATCAATCCGGACGCGGTCACCGGCAGTGCCCAGCGCGCCATGCGCGTGGCCCTCAGCCGCGAGCTGGATCGGCTGGAAAACCAGTTGAGCTTCCTGGCCACCGTCGGTTCGGTCAGCCCCTATGTCGGTCTGTTCGGCACGGTCTGGGGCATCATGAATTCCTTCCGCGGCCTGGCCGGCGCGCATACGGCCACCATTGCCATGGTCGCGCCGGGGATTTCCGAGGCGCTGATTGCCACCGCCATGGGCCTGTTCGCCGCCATTCCCGCGGTGGTGGCCTTCAACAAGTTTTCCTCGCAGGTTGATCAGCTGGAAGTCCGCTACGACAACTTCAAGGAAGAATTCGCCGCCATCCTCAGCCGTCAGGCGCGGCGCTTGCAGGAGCAGGCCTGAACACCATGTCCGAGACCCACGTCCGTCGCCGCCGCAAACGCATGTCGGAAATGAACGTCGTGCCCTACATTGACGTCATGCTCGTGCTTTTGATCATTTTCATGATCACCGCTCCCTTGATGAATCTAGGTGTGGAGGTCGAGCTACCGGTCGGCGCGGCGGAACCGATGGCCGATCGCGGTGATCCGCTGCTGGTCACGGTGACGCGGGAAGGCGATTTCTTTCTCGATACCGGCGATGCGCCGGAGCTGGTCGACGGTGAAGAGCTGGCCCGGACGGTCGGCGCCATCGCTGCACGAAATCCGGATCTGCAGGTGACTGTCAGCGGCGATCGTGACGTGCCCTATCAGTTCATTTACGACGCCATGGTGCATCTGCAGCGGGCGGGTGTGGCCTCGGTCGGCCTGATGGGCGACCCAGAGCCCTGAGCGCGGAAGGAATCTGTCGAATGGACAGGTCATCAACAAGGAACTGCAGATGAACGCAGATCAACGCTGATATGAGGCAGGTTCCCCATGGTTTCCGCATCCTTTTGAAGGGTTATCAGCCTTGAAGACGCGCAATCTCGAGCCTGCTTCGGGTTTCATCTGCGTTGATCCGCGTTCATCTGCGGTTTGAGCATCTTTTCAAAATGATCAGTCAAGCGCGCAAGCAGGAACTCAAGGAATACGCACAGGCGTTGGGCCTGGCGCTGGCCGTGCACGCGCTCATGGTGGCGTTGCTGGTGGTGGGCGGCTGGACCTGGGAGCCGTTTGATCGGGAATTGCCGCCGGTCCAGGTCACCCTGGTTGACACCGGACCGTCTCCGGCCGAGCGCGAGGCCCGGCGTGAAGACGAGCGACAACGCCAACAAGCCGAGCAGGAGCGTCAGGAACAGGAGCGGCGTGAGCAGGAAAGACTGGAACAGGAGCGCCAGGAAGAAGCGCGGCGTCAGGCTGAAGAACAGGCGCGGCAGGCCGAGCAGCAGCGGCAGGAGGAAGCCCGACGTCAGCGCGAAATCGAACGCCGCGAGCGCGAACTGGCCGAACAACGTCGCGAAGCGCAGGCCCGGCGCGAGGAGCAGCGCCGCCAGGCGGAGGAAGAACGGCGCCGGGAGGAAGAGCAGCGCGAGCGCGAACTGGCCGAGCTGCGTGCCCAGCGCGAGGAAGCCGCACGGCAGCGCGAGGAACAAGAACGTCGCCTGGCTGAAATTGCCGAGCGGCGCGCGGCCGAAGACGCCGAGCGTCGCGCGCAGGAGGAAGACGAGCGTCGGCGGGCTCAGGATGAGCAGGCGCAGGCCGACGCGCGCAGGGCGACGCTGCGCGAGGAGTACATCATCACCATTCGTACCCTGGTGACCCGCGCCTGGAATCGGCCGCCGACCACCCGGCCCGGTGTGGCCTGCACGGTCCGCGTGTTTCAGATTCCGGGCGGGGAAATAATTGCCGCCGAAATTGTCCGACCGTGCAATGCCGACGAGGCAACGCGCCGGTCGATTATTGCGGCAGTCAACCGTGTCGGTGAGCTGCCCTTCCGAGGATATGAAGATGTTTTTGAAAGAGAGATCGAGTTTGTCTTCCGCTATGACGGCTAGCGCCTGGCGCGCCGTGCTGGTGCTGGCCCTGCTGGCTTTTCCCCTGCTGGCGCCGGCCCAGCTGCGGATCGAAATCATCGACGGCGTCGAAGGCGCGATGCCGATCGCGGTGGTGCCATTCGCCTGGGAATCGGAGATGCCCGAACCGGCCTCCGGCGTCGCCGAAATCATTACGCAGAATCTGCGCCGGTCCGGCCTGTTCGAGCCCATGGCGCGCTCGGAGATGGTCGAAACACCCATCCGGCCGCCGGAAGTTCGTTTCGGCACCTGGCGCCTGCTGCAGGTTGACCACCTGGTGATCGGGCGGGTGCTGGACGCGCCCGACGGCGTCGGCCAGGAGATTGAATATCACCTGCTCGACGTGCACAGCGGCCGTATTCTGCTGTCGCAGGCGCTGCCGGTTGCGCCGGGTGACCTGCGTTTCGGCGCCCACCGTGTCTCCGACGCCATCTACGAAGAATTGATCGGCATCCCCGGTGCTTTTGCCACCCGGATTGCCTACGTCGCGGTCACCGATCTGGGTGGGGACGATGAATTGTTTGAACTGGTGGTGGCCGACGCCGACGGCGACAACCCGCAAACCGTGGTGCGCAATACCCAACCCCTGATGTCGCCGGCCTGGTCGCCGGACGGACGACGCCTGGCCTATGTCTCGTTCGCCACGGGTCGCTCCAATGTCGTGGTCCAGGATTTGTACACGGGCCAGACCGAAATCGTCAGCTCCAGCCGGGGCATCAACGGTGCGCCGGCGTTTTCACCGGACGGACAGCGTCTCGCGGTCAGCTTGTCCCAGGGCGGCAGCCCGGATATCTGGGTCATTGACCTGGATAACGGCAACCGGCAGCAGCTCACGCATCACTGGTCGATCAACACCGAGCCGGTCTGGTCCAAGGACGGTCGCAGCCTGTTTTTTACTTCGGATCGGGCCGGGCGACCGCAGATTCACCGGATGAGCGCAGACGGCGGCGATCTGGAGCGGGTGACCTTTCAGGGTCGTTTCAATGCGAGGGCGTCAATCGGCATGGACGACCGCCTGCTGGCGATGATTCACAGCGACGGTAATAACGATTTCAGAATCGCAATTTATGATCGCGAAAACGAACGTTTACGTGTATTATCTAACGGCCGGATGGACGAGTCCCCCAGCTTCGCGCCAAACGGCAGCATGGTCTTGTACGCGGCCCGTGAGAACGGGCGTGGCGTGCTTGCTGCTGTTTCGGCAGATGGCAGAATTCGCCAGCGACTGGTTGCCAGCGAGGGCGACGTTCGGGAGCCGGCCTGGTCACCCATCATTCGCTAGTTTTTGTCATTAACGTTACTCGATAGCTATCGGGAGTTTTCATGAAAACCGCACTGCGTTTTACCGCTCTCCTCATGCTGGCCGCCTTCCTGGCAGCCTGCGCTCGTGATGTCCGTGAAGAGCCTGCGGAGCCGACGCCTCCGCCGCCGCCGCCGCCGCCGGCCGAAGTCGAGCCCGTCGATCCGCGCGACTTTACCGACGTCCGTAACCTGGACAATCCGGACAGTCTGCTCAGCCAGCGCACCATCTATTTCGAATTCGATCGCTCCAACGTTCGCTCGCAGTTCATTCCTGTCGTCGACGCCCATGCGGAATTCATCCGCGCCAATCCGAGCGCTCGGGTGATTCTGGAAGGCCACACCGACGAACGCGGTTCGCGTGAATACAACCTCGGTCTGGGCGAGCGTCGAGGCAGCTCGGTGCAGGACCTGATGGAGGCGGCCGGTGTGCCGTCCGGCCAGATCGAAGTGGTCAGCTTTGGCGAGGAACGTCCGGTGTGACGGGAAAGCAATGAAGATTGCT
>CAZUTZ010000148.1:0-6728 GCA_964623655.1 uncultured Wenzhouxiangella sp. | reverse complement strand
CGAAGGCTCGATCATCAAATGGCGCGCACGGTATTCCTCGACGATGACTTCCGAGCGCTCGCGCGTGTCGTTGACGCGCAGGATCAAAAAACCGCCCGGCGAGCGAATCGGTTCGCTCAAACCGCCGGGGCCCAGGGGCTCCAGCGCTTCGGCAAAGATCGGCGGCAGGGAGTTGACCGGACGCCAGCCGATTTCGCCGCCGTCCAGGGCGTCGGGCGCCTGGGAAAACGTGATGGCGGCAGTTCCGAACTCCAGCCCATCCAGGATGCGCTGGCGGACTTCCTCAGCCTGTTCGCGGGCCGCCTCGACCTCGGCGGCCGTGGACTGCTCGGGTACAGCGATCATGATCTGGGACAGGTGATATTCCGGCCCGCCGATGCCACCGGAGGCCAGCAGGATGTCGACTTCGGTTTCAGTGATCTCGTCCATGCTCGCCGCCACCCGCTGGCGCAGCTCGGAGGACAGGATTTCCTCGCGGATCTGCCGCCGGAACTCCTGGAAATCCAGACCGTCGGCTTCGATCGCCTGGCGCAACTGGGTCACGGTCAGACCATTCTGACGCGCCACCTGTTGCAGCGCTTCGTCAACATTGGAGTCCGAGGCCCGGATCCCGGTTTCCTCGGCCCGCAGGACTTCCAGCCGCGTCATGATCAGCCGCTCGAGAACCTGTTCTTCGACCACTCGACGGGGGGGCATGCTTTCGCCGCGGGCCTCGACCTGCATCATGATGCTGTCGATGGCCGCATCCAGCTCGCTTTTGAGAATGACGTCTTCTTCGACCAGGGCCACGATGCGGTCGACCTCCTGCCGATTGCTCTGGGCAAAGGCAAGCGCCGGCAGCAGCAGACACAGCGTCAGCATGGCGCCAGCGCGCTTGGCAAAATTCTTCATATTCAATCCTGTGCTCATTCCGATAGTTTCGTTTTTGATCCAGCAATACGCGAAGTGGGCGGCGGTGCGGACATGCGCCGAAGATGCCGAAGTATCAAAACAGCGGATAAGGCCGGCGCCCCAGGCTGCCCAGTCCTCTCAGGTGCAGCTCCAGAAATACCGCGCGCCGGGTGTCGGCCTCGCGATCTCGCACGAATTCGCGCGCTGTTACTCGCAGCGCCCAGCAGCAGCTCTCGTATTCGATGCCGCCCAGCGCCTCCAGCGTCTGACTTTCTTCAAAAGAATAGTTCAGGCGCCCGAACAGGTTCATGTTCTCACGAACCGGGTAGCGAACCCGCAGATCCACCTGGTCGAGGCGATCGCGGCGGAACCGGTAACCCAGCGCCACCTGGCGAGCATCCCGGCCGCGATAGTTCAGACCGAATTGTGCCACTTCCGTTTCATTTTCGACGCTGTCCCACTGCAATCCCGCACTCAGGGTGAGATTGGTACGCGGTCGCCAGTTTGCTTCGGCGACGGTGGCTGAACGGCTACGGTCATCGGAGACCACATCGGGCATTTGGACCTGCAGATCGCTGAAATAGAAAATCTGCCCGAGGCTGACGTCAAAAGGTGACTGCCCGTCGTCCAGGTTGATCCGGCGCGATGTCAACGCGACGGTCAGCTGATTGGCGTCGGCCTGGCGGTCCGGGCCGCTGAAGCGGTTGTGGTGAAAAAGCTGGCTGAAACCAAACGTCAGCTCGGCCGTGTCGAAAGTCGGGATGTCGGCCTGGTCGCGTTCGGGCACGTAGAGATAAAACAGGCGCGGCTCGAGGGTCTGCAGGTGACGATCATCTGCGCCCGGCCGCTCCAGGATCAGTCCGCTATCGAGGCTCGCGATCGGTGTGGTTCGCGACAGGCTGCCGCGCTCGGCGCCGCTGAGTTCGTAAGCCGTGGTGCGCAAGCCGAGTTCGGGGCGCACAAACCAGCCGGGCCTGAGCAGGCTCCAGCGCAAGCGCGGGTACAAGTCCATGCGGCCACCAGTGACCCCCTGATCGCGATCGAAATAAACCAGTTCGCTGTCGACGGAAAAATCCAGGTTGCCCGGCCGCGGCGGATCGTACAGCAGGCGCATGCGCGGCAACCGGCGATACGGTTCAGCGCCGGGAGCCACAGCTTCGTCAAGCACCTGGAAGGTATCAGCCAGCACGTCGGCGCGCCAGTGGCGTCCGGTCCCGCGCAGGCTGGCGCTGGAGCGCAGGAACTGAACGGAGGAATCGGCCAGGTCGCTGCCGAGATCAACAAAATAGTCGTCGTCCGAGGCGCGCCGAAGATCGACCTGGGCCCGCCAGCGGGGCGCCAGGGATGCCGCGTAGTCGAACTGACCGTAGTAGCGACTGCGATCGGCCTTGCGATCCGACGGCAGCACCTCGAGATCAAGCTGGCCGCGCTGGCGCGGCGTCAAAAAGCGGAACTCGCTGGCGAGCATGGCGCCGCGGTCCTGAATCCAGCGCCCGGTAAAAGTGGCGTCGCGGTTGGGCGCAATGTTCCAGTACCAGGGCACGCTGAAATCAAAACCGTCGTCGCTGGAAAAACCGAACTGCGGGTACAGAAAACCGCTCTGGCGCTCGTCGCTCAGCGGAAAACTCAGCCAGGGAGAGTAAAGGATGGGCACGCCCTTGAACTCCAACCGGGCGTGGCGGGCCACGCCCTGCCCGCGATCCAGATTCAGCCTGACCTGGCGCGCCTTGAGTTGCCAGTCCGGATCGTCGGGATCGCAGGTGGTGAAATCGAAATCGTCCAGTTCAGCCTGACTCTCACTTTGAAGTTCGATGATCATGGCCTGACCGGCGCCTTCAGATCCGGCAATCTGGTAATTCACGCCCTCGAAGCGGCCGCGCGATTCCTGCGCTTCGACCCAGGCGCGCTCGGCGCGAATGGCGATGAAGGCATCGCGGTAGTTGAGCAGCGCGGGCAGCTCGAGCCGCCCCGCGGCGCGGTCAAAAATGATTTCCTCGGTTTCCAGGCGGCGATCACCCTGGACAAGGCGAACCTGGTCGCGGGCAATCACCGGCTGGCCCGGTTCAGCGCTGAAAAATTCCGCCTCGATCGTCAAAGGAAGATCATCGCCGCGTTCGGGCTCGACGCGCTCGGGGCGCTGCTCGGGCGGCAGGCAGCTCTGCGCCGGTCGATCGCTCTCAATCAGCATCCGCTGGGCCTGCGCCGAACCGGCCGGCCAGCAGACAGCAGCGCTGAGCGCGACCCAGGTCGCGACGTTGATCAGGCTGAGAGGCGGTAGGCGTGACAAACGTGGATTCCGGAGCTCGTGCAGGTAGGCGCTCAATCGATACGGCCGGCGATGGACGATCGCAGCCTCGCAGTATCGCCCAAAACCTCGCGCCGCGTGGCTTCGTCGCTTTCGGCCAGCTCGGCTGATCGGGCGTGGAAGCACGCCAGATCCTGTTCGCAGTCCTTATACAGCTGCAGGAACCCGGACACCGACGCCTCGTAGGTCGCCACCAGTGCCAGGTGCGAATTATTGAGCTCGCGCTCGCCCCAGCGGCTGAAGCGGCGGTCGCCGGCGGCCCGGTCGAGTTCTTCCAGCGAAGCCCGCAGTTGTCCAAACGCGTGCTCGCGGTCGGCGAGCATCTCGGCCTCGCTGTGACCCGAAGCGTAGATTTCGATCAGCGCGTCACGAGTCGCCAGCAGGCGCTCGGTGAACCGGGCCTGCAGCGCCTCGTCGCGGCGCCAGCTTTCCAGCGCCTCGACTTCGCCACGGCTTTCCAGCCAGCGCTCGACCCCGATTCGTTCGACCGCGACGGCATAGCCTTCGCTGAACTGGGTATCGCCGCGAACAAACAGCTTTTCGTGGGCCAGCTCGTGGAAGATCAGCGCGGCCAGACGCGCATCGCTTCGGTTCAGCATGGTATTGAGCACCGGGTCGGCAAACCAGCCCAGGGTGGAATAGGCAGACACCGGAAACACGCCGGCGTTGTAGCCCTCCTCGCGCAAGCGCTCAGCCAGCGCCTCGGCCCGGGCCTGGCGGAAAAATCCACGATAGGCCAGGCAGCCGACCAGCGGGTAGCACCAGGTTTTGGGCGTCATGTCGAAGCGAGGGGTGGCGATGACATTCCACACCGCCGCCTCGCGGCCCAGGTCGGCGAAACGGGTGTAGGACCGGCTGTCGGGCAGATCCAGCTCGGCTGCGGCGAAGGCGCGGATTTCCAGCGCCAATTCCAACCGCTCGGCCAGGGCCGGATCGGTATCGGGATGTTCGATCAGGCCTGCGATATCCTGACGCTTGCTCATGATCTCGAGCTGACCGCGCGCGGCCTGACCGTACCAGCCCAGCGTGGCACAGCCCGACAGGCTCACCAGAACCCCACACAGGATGACGAACTTGGCAAGCGACTGGTATCTGCAGGAAGAATTCTGGCGCACGTTTGGACCGCTGATGTTCAACGAGGAAACCTTTGCCAGCGCCGAGGACGACATCGCCGACCTGATCGAGCTGGTCGGCCTCGATCCCGGGCCGGTGCTGGATCTGGGGTCAGGTCCCGGCCGGCACGCCCTGCCGCTGGCCCGCGCAGGGTATCCGGTCACGGCCGTCGATACCAGTCGCCTGCTGCTTGAGCAACTCGAGCAGGCCCGCGGCGACCTGCCGATCGAGACCGTTCAGGCCGACATGCGCGAATTCCACCGCGAAAAGGCTTATCGACTGGCGCTGGTGATGTGGACCAGCTTCGGCTATTTCTCGGCCGAAGAAGAACATCTGCAGGTCCTGGCCAACATCCGCGAAAGCCTCTCCGCCGACGGCCGGCTGGTGCTGGACCTGGTCGGCGTCGAATACCTGTGCCGCAACCTCGAACCGGTGCATCTGACCGAGCACGATAACGAGCGCCTGCTGATCGAAAGGCCGCTGCTGACCGACAACCTCACCCGGCTGGAAAACGAGTGGCTGCTGATTGAAGGAGACCGCGTGCACCGCACCGAGTTCTCGCATCGGGTGTGGTCGGCCGGTGAGATCAGCGCCCTGCTGGTGCGTGCCGGTTTCGAGGTGCTGGGCATCTATGGCGATTTCCGCGGCGGGCTTTACGACCTTGAAGCCGAACGGCTGGTGGTCGTTGCCGGGGTCGACGCGCCTTAAAGCCAAGCCAACGATATGAAACGCCCTCCCGCCCATCTCGGTTCGGTACTGATGCTGGGCGTGGTCTCGCAGCTGGCCCAGGTGGTCATGCTGCGCGAGTTGCTGATGGTGTTTCACGGCAACGAGTTGTCGATCGGCATCATCCTGGCCGCCTGGCTGATCTGGGTCGGCATCGGCACCGGGCTGGGCACCGTGCTGGCCGAGCGCAACGAGCGGGTCATGGGCTGGATGTCTCTGAACGCGCTGGCGCTGCTGCCGGTACTGGCCATCAGCGTGCTGGCCGCACGCGCCCTGCGCGGTTTTTTCGACAGCGTCCCGGGCGCGCACCTGGCCTTGAGCGAAATCGTGTCCGGCAGCCTGGTTGTGCTGGCCCCGGTCGGCGTCCTGCTCGGCATGCAGTTCGTGCGGCTGGCCAAGCTCTGGCGGCTGCACGACCGCAACGAGGACACCCTGGGCGCCGGCAAGACCTATATCGGCGAGGCGCTGGGCAACATCATCGGGGGCATGGCTTTCAGCCTGCTCCTGGTGCATGTCCTGAACGCGTTCCAGGTGGTCGTGCTGGGCGGACTGCTGGTGATCCTGGCCGTGCTCTGGGCCGGACGCGGCAGCCGGGAGGCCGGCCAGGCGCTGCCGCGGGTCGGGCGCTACGCGCTGATGGTGCTGATGGCGGCGGGCGTGCTGGGATTTCCGGCCTTGCCGGCGCTGGATGACTGGGGCCATCGCCTGCAGTGGCAGTCCATCGCGCCGGACCACGCGTTGATCGAGGTTCGCCAATCGCGCCACGGCGATATCAGCATCGCCCGACGCGACGATCAGCTGAGCTTTTACCGCAGCGGTCACCTGATGTTCGCCGCCGCCGGCCCGGAAGCCGACAGCCCGCATTTCGAGGAGCAGGAAGCGGCGGTTTTCGCCCATTTCGGGCTGACCCAGCACCCGAACCCCGAGCGCGTGCTGCTGATCGGCGGCGGCCTGCGCGGCACGCTGGGTGAGACGCTCAAGCACCCGGTGACCCGGGTCGACTATGTCGAACTTGACGAAGTTCTGACCGAGGCCGCGAGGGAGCAGCTGGGCACGGCCACGCTGGCCGCCCTGGACTCGCCGAGGGTTCGGCTGGTTCATCGCGACGGTCGGCTGTTCGTCAAGGAAAGCCAGCAGCGCTGGGACGTGATCCTGGTCGACGTGCCCGACCCGGCGACCGCCGTGCTGAACCGCTTCTATACCGAGGAATTTTTCGCCCAGGCCCGCGAGCGCCTCAACGATGATGGCCTGCTGGTGATCAACTCGGTCTCGACCCCGGGCTTGCGCGGGCGCGCCGTGGCCAACCGCAACGCGACTCTGCACCACACTTTGAACAGGCACTTCGAGCAGGTGCTGGTGGTCGGCGATCGCGGCCTGATTTACCTGGCCAGCAATTCCCCCGAGGTGATACGTACCGATCCCGGCGAACTCATCGGTCGCTACCGGGACCGGGAGGTCGCCAGCCCGGCCTTCTCGCCCGGTCACTTCCCCCTGCTGCTGGAGCCGGGACAGCTGGCTCGAGTCAACTACATCCTGCGCCAGCACGGCCGCGCCCCCGGCGCCCACCGCGAAGGCCCGCCATCGCCTCCCCTGCGGCCGCCATTGCCGCTGGCGGCAGACACGGAAGCGCTGGACCCGGTCTTCGAGCCGCTGTTCATCAACAGCGATTTCCGCCCCATCGGCTATTTCCACA
>CAZUTZ010000147.1:0-6858 GCA_964623655.1 uncultured Wenzhouxiangella sp. | reverse complement strand
CCCGCGCTCGACCTTTTGCTTTTGCAGGGCGTATTCGAGTTCAGTGGGGCTGATCAAACCCTCTTCCAGCGCCAGTGCGCCCAGGTTCCGGGACGCGCTACTGCCTTGCTCGTCAAACCTGTCGGTCGAATCAGAAATCGGGGTGTCCGGCATCCTGTCAGCCTCCTGCAAGGTGCTCATCATCCGCAACGAACAACGCCAGCACCCGGGTCGTCAGCGCATCGGGTTCACCCTGTCCGGCCAATCCGACCTGCTGCTGGAACTCGGCCACGGCAGCGCGGGTTACCGGCCCAAACAAGCCATCGACGCCTTCGGCAGAAAGCAGTCCGGCTGTGTGCAGCCGGCGCTGAATGAGGCGAACAAATTCACGGTTTTCGGTATCCGGCACGGCGGTCAGGGCCAGCCACTCCGAGCCGTCCTGCCGAAACCGGCATACCGAGCTCTCCAGTTGATCGCTCAGGCCCGGGGCCAACCCATCCGGCCAGTCATGCAGCCGAACCTGGCCGCCGTAGCGCTCGAGCAATCGGCTCAGACAAGGCGACGCAATAGCGCCTGCCTGGGGCGCCAGCGTCGCTGGCGGAAGCTCAACCGGCACCGGCACTGATGCGGTCTCGAGGCCCTCATCCACGGCCACCCGGTCCAGCCCGAATACCAGTGCGCTGGACAGCGCGGCCGCTGCCGCAAATCCCAGCACCGGCGCTGGCCAGCGGCTCGCTGCGCGCAGCAAACGGACCTCCCGCGCTGCCCGGCGAACCAGGCCGGCATCGATCCGACGAGTTTCAAGGCCGATCAGTCCGTAAAGACAGCGATCAAGGACCAGGTGCAGACGGCGAACGTTGCCCCGCGTGCAGCGCCAAAGCAGGTTGAGCGCAGGGCCTGTGATCCGGATACGTTGCTTCCCGCCTGCCGCTTCAAGGCGGAAGTCCACGTAATGCGCCACCTCCCCTCGCTGCAGCGGCTGCAGATCAAGCCGGTAGACGATCCGGCTCGTCAGCTGGCGCAGATTTGAGGCGGCCAGACGCTGCTCGAGTTCGGGCTGGCCACACAACAGGATTTGCAGCAGCTTGTGTCGATCGGTTTCCAGATTGCTGAGCAGACGGATCATCTCGAGGCTTTCCGCGTCGAGATTCTGTGCATCATCAAGAATCAACAGACAGATCCGGCCCGCGGCGGCGCGTTCAATCAGAAACCGGTTGAGATGATCGAGGTTGTCGCGGACAGAATCACCGACCGGCAGGCCGAAATCGCTGCAGATCGCCTCGAGCAGTTCACCACCGCGCAGAAAGGTATTGAACACCAGCGCATAGTCGAGCGTTTCGGTACCCAGATCGGCAACCAGCCGGCGCAATAGCGTGGTTTTTCCCAACCCGATTTCCCCGGTGACCAGGACAATGCCCCGCCGGGCCTGGATGCAGTGCGCCAGTTCCTGCATGGCTTGTGCGCGTCCAGCCGGCAGAAAATAGCTGTTGGCATCCGGCGTGACCGGAAACGGATGATGGTCAAGGCCCAGCAGCTGGTCGGGTTGCAGAGTCGCCATGCTTAGCGCTCCAGCGAACGAGACAGCGCGACAATCGCCGCGGAATCCACCTCTTCACGCAGCGCCTGTTCCACCAAGCGGCGCGCGAGCGCTCGTTCATCCAGGGCCAGGTGCAAATGGATCAGGTTCACCAGCGCCTGTTCGTCGCTCGGGATTCGATGAAGAACTTCCCGGTAGGCCGCCACAGCCGACCGATACTCGCCCCGCTGCAGGTAAAACCAGCCCTCTGCTCGCAAACGAGTGAGGTGCTCGGCTGGAAGCGCGGACTGCAACTCATCAAGCACGGCTTCCGCCTCCGGCCAGGCCTGCCTATCGATAGCTGCAAGCAGATCGGCATGCAGCGCCCTGGCCAAAGTGCTGCGGCTGCCGGGGCTGGCGTGCACCTGACCGGCCGGTGACAGAGTTTCCGGCTCATCGACCGGCGCTTCCGCGGCCGGTGGAGAATCATCGTCTGCGGGTGACGGGTCAACGGAATCGGTTGCCGCCACGTCAGCCGTCAGCACGGCTGCCACCGGCACCGGCTCGACGGCGGGCGGCGACGACGGGGCTCCGGGTATTTCCACCTGGTGGATTTGCGCTGTCTCTGCGGCTCCGTTCAGGGGCTCGTGCGGTGGTGTGTCGAGCGTGGGCAGCAGCAGTTCGCGCTGCAGCGAGATCTCGGACCGGGCATCGCTGGAAGCCCCGGTGTCAGACAGCGACAGGGACATTGACATCGCCAGCGGCAACGCCAGACCGGCCGCCATCAGCCCGCCAACGATCAGCACTCTCCGAGACTTGCCAGCAGGCGCGGCCGGTGCGGCGCCACGAGGCTGTCTTGCGCCCTCCGGCGCGCACTCAACCCGCTGCAATGCTTCGTGGATCAGACTCACAGACTGTGAACCCTCAGGGCGATGACCAGCTCGCGAGTCTCGCGCTGCTGGCGGCGCTGGCCGAACAGTCGCCCCATCAGCCCGGCGCGCGACACGCCCGGTACGCCCCGGTCATTGGTCCCTTCGCTCTGATCGATCAAGCCACCAATCAGCGCCATGTCGCCATCGCGCAGCTGCAGCGTGGTGGTGAGACCTTTCAGGTTGACCCGTGGCAGCGAGATGCGCGTGTCCCCGCCAACATCGACCAGCGCCAGGCTGCCCTCATCGACTTCGGTCTGCATGGGGTGGATCAGCAGTTCGATCATGCCGTCATCGCGCAGGTAGGGCACCACTGCGACCATCACGCCGGAGAACACCGAGTCGGTCCGGACTTCGGTTCGGGTTCGTCCCGCCGTGGTTTCCGTCCCAGTGTCGGTAACCGACGTGCTTGACACAAAACGCGAGGTGGTTCCGACGTTGAGCAGCGCGGGAGAACCGTTGCGGGTCATGATGTTCGGGTTTGAGAGCACAGAAACATGCCCGAACGAATCGAGTGCGTTGAGTACCGCGCCGAAGTTGTCGGCCTGGTAAGCGGCGCCTAGTCCGCCGGCACCCTCACGGCCAAGCGCGCGCTCCGGCAGGAGCAGACTGCGCCCCGGCAGCCCCTGCTCACCCGGCGGCATGCTGGCAGCAGCATCGCCCAGCCGGCCACCCGGACCGCCGACCGTGGCGGCAAACCGGTTACGCAGCAAGGACCAGTCGATGCCAAACTCGAACTGATCACTCAAGCGGACATCAATCAACTGCGCTTCGATGAAAACCTGGCGCCCGACCACAGCCCGCAGACGCTGGATGAACTGGTCCGCAGTCGCCACCCGCGAAGGTCGTGCCTTCAGATACAGCGAACTGGAGGCTTCGTCGACCGAAAGCACCACTTCTCCATTTTCGCTGCCGCCGATGATGTCGGCCAGTGCCACACGGACACTGTCGTAGATGTTGGCGTCACTACCCCCGCGCGCGTTGAGCGTGATGTCGCCACGCAGCGCGCTGCTTCCACCACCGCCGCTGCCGCCACCACCGATACCGCCGCCACCGGCCTCAACACCCGCACCAAAGACGTTGCCGCCAGCGCTCAGCTGCAAGTCGGACTGTGCGTTGAGAAAGTCCAGCGAGTAGGTCTTTTCCTCATGCAGACGCA
The DNA here is from genome assembly GCA_964623655.1 of uncultured Wenzhouxiangella sp. Lineage (GTDB taxonomy): Bacteria > Pseudomonadota > Gammaproteobacteria > Xanthomonadales > Wenzhouxiangellaceae > Wenzhouxiangella. The sequence goes on along the minus strand of CAZUTZ010000147.1, from coordinate 3,275 downwards.
CTCGCAGCATGTTGCCGCGCACCTGGCCATGAACGTCATAGACCGACAGCAACTGATCGAGCGCTTCACGGACGCTGACGTCTTCCAGCGCCATGGTGGCGCGCTGGTCGAGCGCGTAGACTTCCGGATCCACAATCAGGTTCAACGACGATTCTGCGCTGAGGGCCCGCAAGGCATCGCTGATATGCGCGCCGTCGACCACGAGGGTGATCGTTTCGGCTTCGAGCGGATCAAACGCCGGCGCCAGCGGCGTAACGGCCTCGCGCTCACTGCGCCGCTCGATCTGTGCCCGCAGTTGATCAACTGTCTCGGCAAGGTTGTCGGAATGCTGAGCGGCGCGTTCGGCCACCGCCGGCGCCGAGCGCGTATCGGGCTCGGTTTTTTCCAGATGCTCCAGGCTGCGCGGCGTGGCACAAGCCGTGAGCGCTGCGGCGAGCGACACCGTCGCCAGCAGTCTCCAGACGGCAACGGGTCGAAATATCCTGTGGTTCATGGGGTCGTTCCCTGCATTCGATGTGAGTCCGGGTTTGCTCAAGGCCGGGTCGCCGCATGTTGCTGCAGCCAACCCGCGAGGCCGGAGAAGGTTTCAGCGATGACCACGTCATCCCGGTCTGAAGCCGGCGGCGTTGCCGGCGAGAAAGCGCAGTCCGGAAATCCGTCCACGTCGTGGACGGAATCAAGGCGGTTGCCGCTGCCGTTGCGATCCTGCAGCGGCACGACGGCGAACCAGGCCACGTGGCGCACCGGGTTTTCCGAGCAATCCAGCGCGTCATCATTACGCCCGGTGCCCGTCAGCAGGACTCCTTGCGCCGGATCGGGCGCGAGACGCTGACCATTGAGCAGCGCGCGTACAAGATCGCCCGACGCCACCGGCCCGCTGCCGGGCTGACGGCGAATGGCACGAGCCAGATCGGCATCTGTGGCCGGTTCGCCATCGTCGGCGGCACGGAATACGCCGTAGTAGGCTCTCAACTCGGGCGCCGGCTGCGGCATGTTGAGGGAGACATAGGGCAGCCAGCCAGTAGACTGATTTACCGGGCACTGGCCCTCGTCCAGATCTTCCAAACCATCCTCGCTGCGGTCAGGACAGGGCAAACGTCCGTGACTCAGCGCGAATGCCCGCATGTGTGATCGCACCTCCTCTCCATGCGCCAGCGCCGTGGCCCGATCAGCCACCGGCGTCAGATTGGCGAAGGTTGCCGCACCCAGCCAGGCCAAAACGCCGATGACGGTCAAGGCCAGGGCCAGCTCCAGCAGCGTGAATCCGTGGGCCGGGAAGGCGGCTGTCGTCATGGCCCATCCTCTTCAGGCACCCCGGGCACGTTCAAGTCGCCCAGATGCGGCATGATGGACTGAAGGTCGTGGATTTCATCTACCAGCTCCATCATCCGTTCGGTATGGTCCTCGCTGTCACTCTGTTCAGCCAGGCGCCCCAACTCCTGCGCCCTGCCGCGCATCTGGCCGGCCAGGTCGACCGTGGATTCGAGGTCGCGCAGATTGACCCCGGCAACCTCATCTGTGCCCAGAGTCGCGCGCAGGCGGCCAAGCACTTGCGTTAGCTCGGCGGGATCAGCCGCCATACCCTGACGCGACAGCGACAGCAACTCGCGCTGGATATCGAGCAACTCCCGCTCGCTCTCTCCACCAGGGACGGGGACACGCAGGCCGGTGGCCGACTCATCGGTCCGGCGGGGCCGGTCGGCAAATAATTCCGGCACCGAGGGGGGGGAGCGGTCTTCAGACGGCTCGGAAACGCCCCGCAGCGCCTCGAAACCCGGCGCCGGCTCTCGCGAATCCGGCGCCGCGCCCTGTTCGGTGCGGGTGCTGGGCAGATCGGGCGCGGGCTGCGAATCAGGCAGCAGCACACTGGACTGGACCCAAAGCCACAGGGCGCCGACCACCAGCAGACCCAACAAAAAACCCAGCAAAGCCTGTCGATTCATCATTAGCCTTGGTCCTCCCCGGCGCTTTCCAGCGTGCCGCGTCGCACCCTGTCCTCAGACAGCGTCAGGCTCTGATGCCCGTCACGTTCACGCACCACAACGCGATCCCGCTCGATTCGCTCCACCCGGCCACCGCGGTCCAGCAGCGTGGCCTCGGTCACCATGGCGCCATCGATGATGGCCCGCGGCTGAGCGCCAAGAACGATCAGACTGAGCCGGCGCTCCGGCAGAACAGGCGCAGGCGGCGCTGAACCGGACTCGCTTGACGAACGGTCATGGGGCGCCAGAGCGATGGGCGCGACGCTGTTGGCGCCGGGTTGCCCGCCGGAGACTGAGTCCTGAGCATCGAGATGCAGGCTTACCCGGTCGATCCGCGCCGCAAGCTGCTCCAGCAGATCAAGGCTGACCGGCAGCGCAGCGGGCTCAGCGCCGTCGGGTGTCCGCATGGCCAGATGCTGCTGGGTCTGGCGGTCGAAAAACCCACCGACGCCAGCCACCAGCACCAGCAGCAGCACGGAAAGAACAAGTCCGAGAACAGCAAACCTCATGCATCATCCTCCGGCGCAACCAGTTGGTAAGAGAAACTGCCGCGGCCGGGACTGGCCGGATCCAGCGACCTCACCTCCCAACCCTGCTGACGCAGGTTGCCGACAAAGCGGTTGATGGTTCGACCTCGCTCAGCGTTTCGGGCCGCACCATCAACGCGCAGTCGATACGTGCCCCGTGCATGCTCCAGCCCGATTCGGTGGATGCTCAAATCATCCGGCAGCGCCGCGCGGATCTGCTCGATGACCGGCAGTGGCGCGTAATGAATCCCCGGCTCGAGACGCTGCACGAAACGTGCAGCAGACTCCAGCTGCTGCCAATCCGGCTCGGCCCCGTTGGTGCCAAGGCCCGCGCGCAGGCGCTGCAATTCAGCCTGCTGGCTGGCAATCTGTTGCCGCGTTTCTGAAGCCGACTGACCGATCTGCCAACCGCCAGCAAGCAGGCCGCCCACGAGCACCAGCAGCAGGGCCATCACCATGGGCGCTTTCTGTTCGGCAAGCCAGGCCAGCCGCTGCGGCCACGGGCCCGCCATGCCGCGCAAAGGCTGGCGTTCAAGCCGCCGAGGCAGTGCGTCGAACACCACCTGTGAGCCCTGATCGCCTAATGCTCCCGGCGCCATTTCGACCTGCAGCGCGCTGGTCGTGCGCATCGCCGTCACCAGCTCGCTCTCGTCCTCGACGCCGGCACGATCCAGCGGCAGCCATTCCCAGGCACCGGAAGAAGAAGCCACCGCTGCATGATCACCCAGCACACGGCCCAGCCGTTCGGCTGCCTCGACCAGATCCC
>CAZUTZ010000146.1:0-6890 GCA_964623655.1 uncultured Wenzhouxiangella sp. | reverse complement strand
GTCTTCCCAGCCGTTTTCAAAGATGTGCCACAGGATGCCCCAGACCAGCGGAATATCGGTGCCGGAGCGGAAGCGGATGTGCTGATCGGCATGCGCTGCCGTGCGGGTGAAACGCGGATCGGCCACGATCAGCTTGGATCCGTTTTCCTTGCCGCGCAGGATGTGCTGCATGGCCACGGGATGAGCTTCGGCCGCGTTGGAGCCGATAAAGAACATGCACTTGGACGAATGCATGTCGTTGTAGGAGTTGGTCATGGCCCCGTAGCCCCAGGTGTTGGCAACACCGGCCACGGTGGTTGAGTGGCAGATTCGGGCCTGGTGATCCATATTGTTGGTGCCCCAGAACGCGGCGAATTTGCGCTGCAGATAGGCGCCTTCGTTGGAGGCCTTTGAGGAGCCGCAGAACCAGACCGAGTCCGGCCCGGACTCGTTACGGATTTCCTGCATCTTGTTGCCGATTTCATCGACGGCCTGATCCCAGCTGATCCGGCGCCATTCGCCGCCCTCCAGCTTCATCGGGTACTTGACCCGCTTCGCGCTGTGGCCGTGCGAGCGAAGCGCAGCACCTTTGGCGCAGTGCCCGCCCAGGTTCAGCGGGGAATCGAAATCCGGCTCCTGACCGATCCAGACGCCGTTTTGAACGCTTGCCACGGCCCCACAACCGACCGAGCAGTGGGTGCAGACCGTGCGCTTGGTTTCGACCGGGCCGCCATTGGGCTCCGGCGGCTCCTGCGCGTCGGCCCGGCGCATCATGCTCAGCGGCATGGCCGCGGCCAGCGCCGTTCCGCCGGCGGTCAGCCCCGAACGCTTCAGGAACGTCCGACGATTGAAGGGATTACCCGCAGGCGCTTTCGCCGCCTGGGGATTGGGATTTTTCCGAATCAGTTTCATGACTTTTCTCCAACCTCTGTGCGTCGCCGCATGCGGCTTCAGACTTCAAATGCCTTGCGGTAATAGCGGCGAATGTGCTCGCTTTCGTGATACCGGGTCTCTTTCTTATTTGTTTTTTCCGACTTCGGGGCCTCGGCTTGCGCATTGACCTTGGCCAGCCCAAGCCCGGCAACAGCACCAACGCCGAGGGCGCCGGCCATCAATCTCCGTCGGCTCGTATCGACGGGTGCGCGATTTTGTTCAGCCTGTTTTTTCATCTTCAGTTCTCCACATCCATCCCGCTTACAAGGGGTTCGCGGCCGTTATTCCGGCAATTCCAACCAAACTTTTTCAAATTCAATGAACGCCTCGCCGAGCTGGCCGACCGAGGCATAAAAGGTTGCGCTTTTGGCTTCCTGCAGGTCTTGAAAGAACCGGCCCCGCCAGACACCGACGTGGGCCGAGAAAAAATGATACTGCTCGGAAAGGGGCAGGCCCTGATCAGGGTCGGCCAGCAGGACCATGGTTTCGCAGATGGCTGCGGCATGATCTTCCGGCTCGGAAACGCCTTCGGCTCGCTGCAGCCCGATCCGGGCGAGGTCGTCGCGCAGGGCGGCCAACGGCCGATCCATCATCGCGCCGCTGATGTACCAGCTGCCGTAGGGCAGAAGCTCACCCTGGCCGACGCCGATAAACAGCTTGTGGAATTCGCTCTCCAGTTTGTCCGGATCTGCGATTTCTGCAGCTTTGGCGAGCTCGGCCCAGGCCTTTTCCAGCCTGCTCTGGCGCGGGGAGGTCGCATCGGGCGTTTCGACCTGTGCCAGGGTGGCCAGCAAATCGGCCGACGGGGATTGCCTCAGCAGAGAGGCAAGGAGAGCATAGGTCTCTATGCGAACTCGGTTTCCCTGGTCTTTTCCGTCATCGTAGGAAGACGAGTGCTGAGCACTTGACCCTGCTGAACCGAGGCCTCCGTTCGGAGTTGAATCCTGCATTTCACCTGCATCTTTACAACGGAAGAGGACTGTACCGCCGGTGTGAGCGTTACGTCAAGACCGCTGCAGGAGGCGCTAGACGAAAGTCGTAGGATACCCCTTGCCTGGAGGCGCCTTAATTCCGATCGCTGCGGTGAATTTCGATCCCGCCTTCTTCGGCATAGAGCTGCTGAACGCGGCAGTCTTCACACAGCCGGAGTCGGGCCAGCGCCTGCTCGTCCTGGAACATCCAGTGATCCTTGAGGCGGCGGGTCATGCTCTCCATCATCTTGCGCGTGGCAAAGGGTTTGCCGCAACCGTCGCAGTGGTGCATTTCCTCTTCGTTGAGCAATCGCGGCGCAGGATTCAGGTGCGCCGGGAAATGCAGGCGGGCATGCAGACTGATGGCATCTTCCGGGCAGGCCGTTTCGCACATGCCGCACTGCACGCACTGCTCCTCGCGAAAGTGCAGCTGCGGCAGGTCACCACCACCCTGGATGGCCGAAACCGGACACACCGACACGCAGGCCATGCACAGCGTACAGGCTTCCTTGTCGACCAGAATCTCGCCGAAGGGCGCGGCAGCCGGCAGGTCGATGGTCTCGTCGATCTCACCGATACCATGGTCGTGAAGATGCGCCAGGGCCTGGCGGATGATCTCGCGCTTGGTGCCGATGGCGGCGTGGGTCGCCGGGTGTTCGACCAGGCTGGCCAGCGGATCGACCAGGATCTCCGCATCGGGTTCACCGGCCTGCAGGACCAGACGCTGGGCGGCCAGCGGATCGCCCATGCCTTCCAGCATGGCCGTGTAGATCGCCATCTGGCGCTGCGTGGCATCGACCAGAGTCGGCGCTGGCTCGTCGCCGGTCAAAAGCACGACCCGCCCGGCGCCATAGGCCAGAAGCGACAGCCAGGTATCGGCGCCGATGGCACCGACGTCCTGCACGGCAACCGGCAGCACGTGCTCGGGCAACTGCTCGGCCAGCTCGGCCGCCGTTGTCTCGAAACTCTCTTCGCTGTAGAGCAGAACATCGGGGGCCGGGCCGGTCTCGCCGATCTCCTCGCGAAAATCGAACAGCAAGCGCCGCACCGAATCCAGCAGGTCTTCCGAAGAAGGTGCGGCATACCGCATGGCGCCCGAAGGACAAACCGTGACGCAGCTGCCGCAGCCCTGACACAGGTAGGGGTCGACCTCGATGGTCTCGCCAACGCTGAAGACTGCACCGGTGGCACAGGCGTCGACACATTTGCGACAGCCGCTCAAGCCACGCTCGCCGTGGGCGCAGATGTCGGCGTTGTAGGCGAAAAAGCGCGGTTTCTGGAAGTCGCCTTTCATCTCCGGCAACTCGGCCAGCGCGCGCTCGCGCTGCGCTTCCGTGCAGCCTCGGTAATAGCCCACCGGCGGCTCGTCGAGTCCGGCATCGGCCGAGCCGTCCAGATCGAGCACCAGGTCAAAGCTGGCCGGATCAATTCCAAAGGCGGCCCCGGCGTCAAGCACGCGGCCGCGGTCGACTTCGACTTTCAGCGTGAAAGCGCCCAGATAGCCGGTCAGCTCGCGCGGCCGACCGTCCAGATAGCGCCCCGGCGGCGCGTTTTCCGGAATTTCCGAGGGCGGCTCGGTGGCCAGCATGGTGCATTTCAAATCGCCCTTGAGCTGCTCGGCGATCGGCCAGGCCTGGTCGGCCGGACCGATGATCAACAACCGGCCTTCCGAACGATATTCGACCCACTCCATCGGCTCCGGTGGTGGATCGAAATCGGTCAGTGCGTTCAATCGGGCACGGCCGATCTCGGACGGCGCGGCCCGGTCCGGGGCGCTGTCGTCGTGATTCGGTCGTTCAGGCTGGTCGTTGGTCATTCTCGTCTTCCGTTGTGTCTGTTTCAGTATCAGATTGTGGGTCTGCAGGCTTTTGGGTTCTTATCGGATCAGCGTCGGCCTTGGCGGCGGTTGCAGACTCCGGGTCCACGGCGGACTCTTGTGGTCGTTCGTCGATACCCACGCTCTCCCCGGTCGACTCGGCTTCCAGGCTTTCGGCCGCTTTTCTGGCCAGGCGCTTGGCCGCCTGCTCGGCGCGATAACGCATGTCGGCTGTGACGATATCGCCCAGCGGCGCGCGATTGGTGTAGTCCTTGGCGTAATCGTCCAGCATGTCGACGGCACCGAATTGCGGCTGGGAAAACAGCCGCCGCATCGCCGCTTTACGCAAGCCCTTACTGACATTGGGCGAAAGAAACTCGGCGACGCTGCCGCCCTTGTCAATCGTCTCCAGGGGCGGCATGTCTTCATCGCCCGGCGGTTCCGGCTCGGGCGCTTCGGCAGCGGCCGGCTTCTTGCGGCCGGCAGCCAAGTCGGCAGCGTCGAGACGGTCGCCGGAATTTTCAGCGTCACGCTCTGCCGCTTCCGCGGTCGTTTCTTCCTCGGCGCTTCCATCGCTCTGCCGCTGGGCGGCCTGTTTGCGCCGAGACCAGCGTTCGAGGAAGGTTTCTTCGGTATCCGTGGCGTCGGGTTTATCAGCGCGGGAGTCGGGGTCGCTCATGGCTGCCTCTTGTCGAATGGATTGCGGTACTTGTCGCCTTCCTTGCCCTTGATCTTGCCCTTGCGCGGCCCGGGCTTGTAGTGCGTGGCCACGTAGTCCCTGATCCAGAACACGATGGGTGCCGGCATGGCGGTCTGGAAGAACCAGGCATCGACCTCATCCGCCTTGACCGAATCATCCTGGTCGGCGCTCACGCTGAGCGGCACCGGCGCGCCTTCCGAGTCAGGCTGGCAGATCACGTAGAGGCGCGGCTGCTTGCTGGTCAGGTTGAACCAATAGTCGTCGCAGCCTTCGGGATTGAGCGGTAATTCCAGTCCCAGCCACTGATAAATTCTTGTCTGGCCATCATCGCGAACCAGGTGGCGTCCGGATTCTCCGATCACGCCGGCCGACCGCGGCAAAACGCCCAGCAACTGCCACTGTCCGTCGCGCTGCTCCATCATGATGGTGACGGGCATGCGCGGATATCTCGGGATTTTTTCCTGGTTCATGAAAAGCGAGCTATTGTTCAGGATAGTCAGACTGTCAATGATCGGGAACAGTCGACTTTGACCGCTTGTTAGGCCGCAAAGCATAGCACCTGAGGATCGGCAGTTGACCGAAAGCCGTTGGATCACGACCGACTCAGCCAGTCGCCGATCCGATCGGGCGGCAGAGCGGCGGCTGCCGGCAGCTCTGCCAAAAAGAGCCGGCGGTGCCGGCTCTTTTCTTAAGTCGCAAACAGCGGGAGAGCGAATGTTGCCGGAAGGGCTAGCCCTTGCCTCCGCCTTCCGCGTCGAACTGCTGGTCCTTGATCTCGTCGTACCACAGCGGGCGGTGAAGCTGGGCCCACTCGGCGCTGACATGGCCCTTGGTGGTGATATCCACCGAACCGGGCGCACCGATGGTGGCCATGTAGATGTGGGCAAAGCTGACGCCCAGCCAGACAAGGGCAACCACGGCGTGGACGATCAAATTGAACTGGAACAGTCCGCGGTTTTCGAAAATGCCCGGCAGCAGCAGCAGCACACCGGTCACGCAGACCACGATACCAGCCAGAACATTGACCAGGAACCAGATCTTCTGCCCGCCGTTGTAGCGACCGGCCGGCAGATGCTTGCCGAAGGCGCCGCCCTTGAGCAGCCAGCGCACGTCGACCATGCTCGGCTTGTTGTGGTGCAGCCAGGCCACGGCCATGACCAGGACGCCGGGAACAAAGAGCACCCCGCCCCAGTCGTGCAGGAACTTCGACGCTCTTGCCCAGGCGGCAAAGCCTTCGGGCCCCAGAATCGGGATCAGCACGGCACGTCCGAACAGCAGGCTCAGGCCCGTGATCGCCAGAATCAGGAACAACACGGCCACATACCAGTGCAGGATGCGATCAAACAACGTCCACGCCGGCAAGCGCTTGCCTGACGGATTGCCTGGCTTGGCGCCGCCGCCGGTGTAAAAATGCAGACCGACCATGGCCAGCACCATGAAGCCCAGAAAGATCGGCAGATAGGTCGATACCGGTCCCTGGCGGATCTGGCGGAAGGTTTCTCCGCTGTCGGTCATGAAGACATTGGAATACGGCCCTCTGACCGTAGAGACACCTTCCTCCGACAGCCTGGCCTGGCGCCAGACTTCAGACATGGGATTGGTTTCGGACCAGGCTTCGTTCTGCTCTGCCTGCACCGCATCATCATCGGTCTGGGCCACGGCGACGTACATGTATCCGCTGAGCGGCACGACCATGGCGGCGACCATCACGAAGGCGGTCATCCAGCCGATGAGCCGCAGACGCTTGCCTGCTCGGCCCTGCTTGACTTCATTTTTCATAACACTACTACTCCAGACTAGCGCTGCCGCTGACCGGTGTGAGCCCGGTCGCGCAACTGCTGTTGTCTTTGCTCATCCAGTTCGACGTCTTCACCGAGACGCGCTTTTTGCCCGGAATTGATCCAGGGGTCACCGTGATCCGGTGCGCAGCCCGCCAACATCAGCGAAGCCAGCAGCAAACCCAGTGACGCAAAAAGTGACCATCGCGAAGAGGGCTTCATTTATCGATCCCTCTGGCCGTCGAAGCGGCTATTCAGTTCTTCTCGGAGCTCCGGGTCTTCCAGCATGACCAGAAGCGGATCTTCCGCGCCGCGATACTCACCGGGCTCGAAAAACTTGGCGTCCGGTGATTCGTAGCAGCCGGTGAGAACGACGGCCAGTGCGAATGCACCGGCCGTGACCGTCAGGAATCGAGCGCTCATATGTTGTCTCCGTACGCCCGGCTCCAACCCCAGGTGTGCGGCCGCTCGTCGCGAGTCAGTACGCGTTCTTTGAAGATCTCGCCGATCAAGTCGCCGTCGCCGGCCAGCAGCGCCTTGGTGGCGCAGGTTTCTGCGCACAACGGCAGCTTGCCTTCGGCGATCCGGTTGGCGCCGTACTGCTCGAATTCCTCGGCAGATCCGGGCTCTTTCGGGCCACCAGCACAGAAGGTGCACTTGTCCATCCGACCACGCGAGCCGAAAGCGCGCTCTTGCGGGAACTGCGGGACACC
>CAZUTZ010000145.1:0-6934 GCA_964623655.1 uncultured Wenzhouxiangella sp. | reverse complement strand
CCCTCGCCTTTCAGATAGTGATCCATCCAGCGCATCAGGCGCAGGCTGTAGTCCCACCGCGAGGAGGCGCGCTGGTTGCCGTGGCCCTCACCGCGGTACAGCACCAGCCGTACCGGCGGCGGGTCGTCCTGCAGCACCAGGTAGCGATACATGATGCGCGACTGGGTCGGATCCACGCGCGGGTCGGCATCGCCGTGCAGGATCAGAATCGGCGTTGCGGCATTCTGCACGTGATAGATGGGGCTGGCTTCCTTGAACAGATCCCAGTCCTCCCACGGCCAGGTCAGGTAGTGCACGAGATACAGCTCCTGCGGGATATCGGAGGTGCCGAGCATGGAAATCTTGTCGGAAATGCCGACGTTCATCACCGCCGCAGCGAAACGCTCCGAGTAGTAGGTCGCCGCCCAGGCCGAGGCATAGCCGCCGTAGGATCCGCCGGTCATGCCGACGCGGTCCGGATCGACCAGCCCCTGCTCGATCATCCAGTCCACGCCGTCGACCAGGTCGCTGAATTCTTCCCTGGCCGGGCGTCCCTGCGAGGTCAGGGCAAAATCCACGCCGCGACCGGTGCTGCCGCGATAGTTGGGATAGATCATGAAGTAGCCTTCGGCCGCGGCGTGCTGGGCCGGCAGGTTGTAGGTGGTCAGCCAGCCGTTGGAGTAATGGGCCTCGGGTCCGCCGTGGGCCGCCACGATCAGCGGATACTGCTCGCCTTCCTCGTAGTCCAGCGGCCAGAACAGGAGTGCTTCGATCTCCAGGCCGTCGGCTGCCGGGTAGGTCACGACCTGCTGGCGGGCCATTTGGACGTCGGCCAGCCACGGGTTGGTTTCGGTCAGCCGCTCCAGTTCCAGTGTGCGCGGTTCCGGCGCATAAACCTCGCGCGGATGCTCCGGAGCGTTGGCGGTAAAGACCATGCGGCCGTTGTCGGCCACCGAAAGCCCATCGAATATCAGACCCGTCCGCTCGAACAAGGTAGTCTCGCCATCGCCATCAACACCGATCTGGCCGACTCGCGCCTCGACGCCTTCGTAGCTGATGAACAGGATCTCGCCCGGCGCGCGCCAGTCGACGTGCCAGACATGACCGAGCAGGTCGGGCAACAGGTTGGTCCAATCGCCACCGTCCTGGCCGGCCACCATCAGGCGGCCCTCGCGGGTGTCCTCGATCTTGTCGGTGGCGATGAAGGCGAAATGTTCGCCGTCCGGACTCCAGGCGCTTTGCCCCAACTTGCCGGGATTCTCGATCCGGCCAATCTCGCTGCCGTCGGGTTCAATGATCCGAATGCGCTGGAACATCAGCGTGTCGTCGACCAGCTGACGCGGCGTGACGGCCAGCGCCAGACGGTCTCCGGCCGGTGACCACTGGACGCGCTGAACCGAGCCTTCGATCTCCAGCAGCTCATGCTCATCGCTGCCCAGCTCGGCGATCCACAAACGGCGCGGTCGCCAGTCTTCTTCGAAAATGATCGGGTCGAAGCCCTTGTCCTGCAGTTCCTGGGTTTCATCGTCGAGTGGCTCGGTGCTGATGACGGCCACGCGCTCACCGTCCGGAGCGAGGCTGTAGCCGGCCACGCCGGTGCCCAGGGTCAGCAGTCGCTCGGCTTCGCCGCCGGCGACCGGAATTCGATACAGCGTGGCCTGGTCGTCGCTGCCGCGCCGGGCAACGAAAGTGATGGCCGAACTGTCCGGCATCCAGTCGAGCTGCCCGACGTTGACTTCGCCGGTGATGTATCCGCGGCTTTCGCCATCGCGTCCAATCAGATGCAATTCGCTCCAGGCCGGGCCATCATCGTCAACACCCGGCTGCCGGGGCACGATCCGGGTGTAGGCGATGAACTCGCCGTCAGGGCTGACCGCGACCTGCCCGACCTGCTGCAGTTTGGCGATTTGCTCCAGGGTCATGCCCTCTTCAGCAACAACCAGCAGGGGCAATATCACAAGCGCCAGAGCGGCAGCCAGATGATTGAGTTTGATCATGCGACTTTTCCTCGATTTTGTTTGAACTGATAGCGGTCGAGTTGATGTTCCTCGAGCCAGACTTCCGGCACAGACCATAGCAGAGCTCACCGCCTTCGGGTCGGCTTAGGAGCCTCTGTCAGAGGCTCCTTAGATCACCTTGCCGGGATTGAGCACGCCGTCGGGGTCGAAATGGTTTTTAAGAACGCGCAGGCTGTCCAGTTCGGCCGCCGAGCGCGAGAAATGCAGGTAGTCGCGCTTCAAAAGCCCGACGCCGTGTTCGGCCGAGACGCTGCCGCCGTGAGCCTGGACGACTTCGAACACGCGCGGACTCAGGCCGTCACAGGCCTGGCGAAAATCAGCCGGATCCATGCCTTCTGGGCACAGCACGTTCATGTGCAGGTTGCCGTCACCGATATGGCCGAACCAGACCACCTCGAAATCGGGATAGTGTCGCCTCACCATGTGCTCGAGATCCGCCAGGAACTGCGGCACGCGCGAAACCCGCACAGACAGGTCGTTCTTGTAGGGCGTGCGCGGCGTGATCGATTCGGTGATTGCCTCGCGCCAGTGCCAGAGGTCTTCAGCCTGCGCGGCCGACTGGCTGATCAGGCCGTCGATGACCTGTTCGGCCTCGACCAGCGCCTCGAAAGCCGCCAGCGCCTGATCCTGACAAGACTGGTCGGGATCGTCGAATTCGACCACGGCGTAAAAGGCCGCACCGTCATCCAGCGGGAAGGACTTGCCGGTGGCCTGCTCGACGTGACGCACCGAACGGCGATCGAAGAATTCGAAGGCCGACAGGGTCAGCGCCTGCTGCAGCCGGGCCAGCGACGGCATGACTGCGCCCAGACCGGAAAAAGCCAGCAGCAGCAGCGACTGCTCCGGCGGCGGCGGAATCAGCCCGACGGTCGCCTCGGTAATGATCCCGAAAATACCCTCGCTGCCAATCATCAGCTGGGTCAGATCAGGACCGGCGTTGTTCTTGATCAATCCGCGATTGAGATCCAGCACCCGGCCACGCCCGTCGACCACCGTCAGCCCACGCACCCAGTCGCGGGTCATGCCGTAGCGCAGCACGCGAATACCGCCGGCGTTGGTGGCAATGCTGCCGCCCAGCTGGCTGGAGCCCGCAGCCGCCCAGTCGACCGGATAATACAGCCCGGCGTCAATCGCGCGACGCTGCAATTCGCCCACGCTCATGCCGGCCTGAACGGTCAGGCTGGACCCGACCTCGTCCAGCTCGACCAGACCGCGCATTTTTTCAAGCGAGACGACGACTTCCCCCTTTGTCGCCACTGCACCGCCCGACAGTCCGGTTCGACCGCCGCTGGGCACCAGGGCGCGGCTTTCAGCACGCGCCCATTGCACCAGATCGACCACGTCTGCCGTGCTGCGCGGAAAGACCACCCGATCCGGCGCCGGCGCCCAGAAACGCGTCCAGTCCCGGCCATAGTGAGCCAGACTCTCGGCATCACTCAGGACTTCCAGATCGGGAAAGCGGCTCATTCGCGGCAACCCGCCTCAGACGGCGACCCGATCCTGCGATAATTGCGGACTCTATCGCCGCTTATTCGGCAAATCTGAGCCCACTGAGGCTCGTCAATCGGACTCATCATGTCGAAAAAGAACCTGTCACTGGCCAAGGAACGCATCAAGTTTCTCATGCTCGAGGGCGTGCATGCGCGCGGCCTCGACGAGCTGCGACGCAACGGCTATCACAACATCGAAAGCCTGCCGACCGCTCCGCCGCCGGAAGAACTGGCCGAGCGGCTGCGCGATGTTCATTTTCTGGGCATCCGCTCGCGCAGCCAGATTACCGCCGAGGTTCTGGCCCATGCCGAAAAACTCACTGCCATCGGCTGTTTCTGCATCGGCACCGACCAGGTTGATGTCACCGCCGCACGCCGGCGCGGCATCCCCGTTTTCAACGCCCCGTATGCCAACACCCGCTCGGTGGCCGAGCTGGTGCTCGGTGAGATCATCATGCTGATGCGCGGCATTCCAATGCGCAATGCCGCCGCACATCGCGGTGAGTGGCTGAAAAGCGCCAAGGGCTCGCAAGAAGTACGCGGCAAGACCCTCGGCATCATCGGCTACGGCCATATCGGCTCGCAACTCGGTATTTTGGCAGAAGGCATGGGGATGCGCGTGATCTACCACGACATCGCCGCCAAGCTGCCGCTGGGCAATGCCGTCGGCCTGAGCTCGTTGGATGAACTGCTGGCCCAGGCCGATGTCGTGACCGTGCACGTGCCGGATACCGAACTGACCCGCAACATGATCAACGCCGACACCCTGGCGCGCATGCGCCCCGGCGTGCACTTCATCAACGCCGCGCGAGGGCGCATCGTCGATATCCCCGCGCTGGTCGAGGCCTTGCGCAGCGGCCATGTGGCTTCGGCCGCGATCGACGTGTTCCCGGTAGAACCCAAGGGGGCCAACGAGGCTTTCGTCTCCGAATTGCGCGGCATGGACAATGTCCTGCTCACCCCGCATATCGGCGGCAGCACCAGGGAGGCCCAGGAAAACATTGCGCTGGATGCGGCAACCAAGCTGGTGCGCTATTCCGACAACGGCTCGACCATGGGCGCGGTCAACTTCCCCGAGGTGAGCCTGCCCGACCAGGCCAACACCCGGCGCATCCTGCATATCCACCGCAATGAACCGGGCGTACTGCAGGCCATCAACAGCGTGATTTCCGCCGCCTCGGTCAATATCGCCGCACAGTATCTGCAGACCCTGCCGGATGTGGGGTATGTGGTGATGGACGTGGAAACCGATGACACGCCGGCCCTGGTCCGCGAACTCCACCGCATTCCGGCGACCCTTCGCACCCGTTATCTCTATTGAAAAAAAGCTTGAGCCGATGAAAGAAGCCATTGAACTCGACATGAACAATCAGCGCTTCGTCGCGGTCGTTGACGGCCACGAGTGCCAGCTGCATTTCACGCAACAAGACGATGTCGCCAGCTTCAACAGCGTGCAGGTACCCGAAGCGGTCGGCGGACGCGGCATTGCCGGCCACCTGACCCGCCACGCCCTCGACTGGGCGCGCGAGAAAGACCTGAAAGTCATCCCGCGCTGCCCCTACGTGGCCCGCTGGATCGAGCGTCACCCCGACTACGCGGAACTCGTGGCCTGAACCTTCGGCTTCACCGAAGCCAGAGCGCGATCCAGGCCGCGCTCCAGCTTGGTCGCCAATTCGTCGATCTGCGCCTCGTCGATGATCAACGGCGGGCAGACCGCAACGATGTCGCCGGGCAGCGCGCGCACCACCAGGCCTTCTTCCAGACACGCCGCCGCGACCCGGAACGCCATTTTTTCAGCCGCCGGGAAAGAGGTTTTTGACGCCTTGTCGGCGACCAACTCCAAGCCTGCGATCAGACCGATGCCGCGCTGATTGCCGACCAAGGGATGCTCTCCGAGTTCCCGCAGCGCCGCCTGGAACGGTCCGCTCATCCTTGCCGCGTGCGCCACCAGCCCACGCTCTTCCATCAACTCCAGATTACGCGTGGCCACCGCGGCGGCAACCGGATGGCCGGAGTAAGTCAGGCCATGGCCGAACAAGCCGACCCCACCGGCCGCCTCTGCGATCGGTTCGTACATGAACGGCGGCACGGCCACGGCAGAAATCGGCAGATAAGCCGACGACAGCGCCTTGGCCATGGTCATGGTCGCCGGGCGCATGCCGTAGGTCTGGCAACCGAAAGCCTTGCCGGTCCGGCCGAAAGCGCAAACCACCTCGTCGTCGACCAGCAGAATGTCGTTGGCTTCCAGCACCGGCTGAATGCGTTCGAAATAGCCGTCGGGCGGCAGAATCACTCCACCGGCGCCCATCAGCGGCTCGGCGAACAGGGCCGCGATATTGTCCGCGCCCTCGCGCGCAATGACTTCCTCCAGTTCCCGGCCCAGGCGCTCGACAAATTCGGCCTCCGACTCACCGGGCTTGCCCTGGCGGTAGAAATGCGGCGAGGTCAGGTGGATGACATCATCCATGTGCAGGCCGAAGTGCTTGTGGAAGGCCGGCAGACCGGTCAGCGCCGCCGTGGCCACGGTCACCCCGTGATAGGCATTGCCGCGCGAGAGAATCTTGCGCTTGGACGGCTTGCCGATGGCCTCGAAGTAATAGCGCACCAGTTTGACCTGCGCGTCGTTGGCGTCCGAGCCCGAACAGCCGAACAGAAAGCGCGCACCGTCGATCGGCACCCATTCGGCAAGCTTCGCGGCCAGGCGGATCGAAGGCTCATTGCTCTTGCCGGCAAACAGCGGGCCGTAGCAGAAAGTCTCCATCTGCTCGGCCGCCACCCGGGCCAGCTCCTTCTCGCCGTAGCCCAGCGCCGTACACCACAGCCCGGCCATGCCCTCCAGGTATTTCTTGCCGTGGTTGTCGTAGACATAAATCCCCTCCCCCCGCTGCCAGATCTGCGGACCGGACTGTGCGTGGCCGGCCAGATCCGTGCAGGGATGAAAGAGGTGCTGCAGGTCGAGTTGTTCGAGGGTGGGGTTCATTCGGGTGGCTTTCCTTTGGCCGGGGTTTCGATAACGATGGTAGCCCGTTCGGACTATTGATTTTCGGCTCGCTGAGCTGCAATTGCGCGAGAACCAGCCTGCTTCATCCCTCGATTGGCCCAAGCATCATTGTTAAAAGGTTTTCTGATGAAGAAATCTCATTCAGCTGAGCGGCCAAAGCTGCTTGCCTACGAGAACATTCCTTCATCTTGCAGATATGTTAAGGAAATCCTGGGCGATTCATTGCGGAATGCCCCGGAGTTTCCTGGCATGAATGAAAACACTACCGAGGGTCGAGGTGAGGCAGCTCAATGAACGCGCTTTGACCCTCTACGCCGATTAGTGTGTGTTCAACCCAAGTTGCCGTGACGGTTACCGAGAAGATGCCGAAATCTCCATCTTGGTAACCAAATTCGGAGTCCGAGGCACTTGAGGCCCCAGTCCCACTATCAGGTGGACCAGGAATA
>CAZUTZ010000144.1:0-6946 GCA_964623655.1 uncultured Wenzhouxiangella sp. | reverse complement strand
ATTGGTGTTTCTGGCCGCCCGGTTTCTGTTTCGTGACGCCATCCAGAAGCGCTTCGGCAAACGCCTGAAAAGCATCAACGAGGGCGTCAGGAAAGACGGTGCGTTCTATCTGCTCGCACTTCGCCTGGTGCCGGTTTTTCCGTTCTGGGTGATCAACCTGGTCATGGCGCTCACCCCCATTCGCACCTGGACGTTTTTCTGGGTCAGTCAACTCGGCATGCTGCCGGCCACCGTGGTTTACGTCAATGCCGGTACCCAGCTGGCCCAGATCGAAAGCACGGCCGATGTGCTCTCGCCGGGACTGATCGGTGCGTTCGTGCTGCTCGGCCTGCTGCCGCTGATCCTGCGCTGGGTGCTGCGTTTTCTTGAAACACGGCGGGTGTATGCCGGCTACAGGAAACCGAAAGCTTTCGACTACAACCTGATCGTGATCGGCGCCGGATCGGCCGGGCTGGTGTCGGCCTACATCGGGGCCACGGTGCGCGCCAAGGTCGCGCTGATCGAGAAAAATCGCATGGGCGGCGATTGCCTCAACACCGGCTGCGTGCCGTCGAAGGCGCTGCTGCGCACCGCCAAGACCATGGCCGAGGTGCGCGACAGCCGCAAATACGGCGTGGCCGAGGCCAGCGCCCGGATTGATTTCGGCCAGGTCATGGACCGGGTCAAAGACATCATCCGCCGCATCGAGCCGCACGACTCGCGTGAGCGCTATGAAGGCATGGGCGTGGAGGTGATCGAGGCCGAAGCCAAGCTGGTCTCCCCCTGGGAAGTCGAGGCCGGCGGCAGGCGGCTGAGCGCGCGTGCCATCGTGCTGGCTGCCGGCGCCGAGCCGCTGGTGCCGCCGATCGAGGGCCTCGATCAGGTCGACTACCTGACCAGCGACACGCTGTGGGACCTGGAAGCCTTGCCTGAACGCCTGGTCGTGCTCGGCGGTGGGCCGATCGGTTCTGAACTGACCCAGGCCTTTGCCCGGCTGGGCTCAAAAGTCACCGTGGTCGAAATGGCCGACCGACTGCTGCCGCGTGAGGACGCCGAGGCCGGCGAATTGCTGGCCGATCATCTGGCAACCGACGGGGTGAACGTAGCGCTTGCTCACAAGGCCCTGCGCGTCGAAGTCAGCGGACAGGACAAGCGGCTGGTTTGCGAACACCAGGGCGAAGAAGTGGCGTTCGGGTTCGATGAACTGCTGGTCGCCTTGGGTCGGCGTGCCCGGGTCAGCGGCTACGGGCTCGAGGACCTGGGCGTGGCGCTGAACGAGCGCGGCACCATCGACACCGACGGCTTCCAGCGCACCAACTTTCCCAACATCTATGTCTGCGGCGATGCCGCGGGTCCGTATCAGTTCACCCACGTGGCGGCTCATCAGGCCTGGTCGGCGGCGGTCAACGGCCTGATCAGTCCGTTCTGGTCCTTCCGCACCGACTACCGGGTGATTCCCTGGGTGACCTTTACCGACCCGGAAGTGGCTCGCGTGGGCTTGAGCGAGGACGAGGCGCGCGAGCGCGAGATCGACTACGAGCTCACCACCTACGGCCTGGATGACCTCGACCGGGCCATTGCCGACAGCGCCGACTACGGCCAGGTCAAGGTGCTGACCGAGCCGGGAAAAGACCGCATCCTCGGTGTGACCATCATCGGCGCCCATGCCGGTGAGATGCTGCCGGAATTTGTTCTTGCCATGAAGCACGGCCTGGGGCTGAACAAGCTGTTGGGCACCATCCACGTCTACCCCACGTTCGGCGAGGCCAACAAATTTGCCGCCGGCGAATGGAAAAAGGCGAACAAGCCCGAGGGTGCGCTTGACTGGGCCGAACGCTTTTTCCGCTGGCGGCGGGGCCGCGGATGAGTCGATCCGGATCACTGGCCCTGATCGTGCCGCTTGCGCCCGGCGATACGATTGATCCCGGCCTGATGACCCTGCTGGGGGATGCGGCTTTGCGTCATGAAGTGATTGTGGCCACGGCCGGAGACGACGCGCCGGTCTTGCCCGACAGCATCCGCCGGGTATCCGGCACCCCTGGACGCGGTCGGCAGCTCAACCGCGCGGCCAAAAGAACCAGCACGTCGTGGCTCTGGTTCGTCCACGCGGATTGTCGCCCGGTCGGCAACGCCCTGACCGGCGTAGAGCAGTTCATCGCCTGCGGGCAAGATGCGCTAGGCTACTGCGCGCTGCGTTTTCTGCACGACGGACCGAGACTGGCCGCGCTCAACGCTTACGGCGCCAACATCCGCTCGCGTCTGCTGGGCATGCCCTATGGCGACCAGGGTTTTTGTCTGCGGCGCGCGTGGTTTGATCGGCTGGACGGTTTTCGCGAAGACCTGGTGCGCGGCGAAGATCTGGACCTGGTGGTGCGAGCCCGCCGTGCCGGCCTGCCGTTGCGGGTGATGGCTGCCACGCTGGCGACCAGCGCTCGACGCTATCGCGAACACGGCTGGCTGAAAACCACCGTGCATCACCAGGTTGCCGCCTGGCGGCTGGTTCGCGATGCCCGGCGCTGGTCGCCCCCGGAGGCGAAGTGACCGCGGTTGCGATCTTTGTCAAGACGCCGGGCCTGTCGCCGCTCAAGACCCGCCTGGCCGCGTCGATCGGCCAGCCGCGCACCCACGAGATCTACTCAGCCTGTGCCGCGGCGGTGGCTGAAGTGTCGGTCAGCGCCGCCATCGGTCCGGTCTACTGGGCGGTGGCCGAAGCGGCCGATCAGGCCGGCGCGCACTGGAGCGATTTACCCCTGCTCGAGCAGGGCGACGGCGGGCTGGGTGAGCGCATGCATCGCGTCATGGCCGAGCTGGTCCGGCGGCACGGCAGCGGCCTCCTGCTCGGCGCCGATGCGCCGCAAATAGATGCGGACTGCCTGCGCCAGGCCGCCGACTGGCTCGATGAAGATCAGCCGCGCTGTGTGATCGGTCCGGCCCGGGATGGTGGCTTCTGGACTTTTGGCGCCAACCATGAGGTCGCCGAGAGCTGCTGGACACGGGTCACCTACAGCCGTGCTGATACGCTCCACGCCTTTACGGCGTCGATGGGTCGGGATGCGCAGTGGCTGGAGTTATCCGCTTTGACCGACCTCGATACGGTTGAAGAGCTGGATGTCGTCCGGTATGAACTGGGCTGTCTTGCAAAACCCGCCCTGAAGCAACAAGCCCTGATGCGAAAATTCGACGGCCTGTCGACCCCTACGCAAGCCAACTGAAGGAGCCACAAACATGCGCGAGACCTGGCCGCTACTGCAAAAAACCGAATTCCCGGCGATTCGTCGCGACCGGCTCGATACCGTGCAGATGAATCTGGGTTATTTGTGCAATCTGGCCTGTCTTCATTGTCACGTCAGCGCGGGGCCGAACCGCAAGGAATTGATGGATCGGGAAACCATGCAGACCGCGCTGGCCGTGGCAGAGCACTTCGAGGCCAATACACTCGATCTGACCGGCGGCTCGCCGGAGATGAATCCGGATTTTCGCTGGCTGGTCGAGCAGGCGAAAGAAGCCGGACTGCATGTGATGGACCGGCTCAATCCCACCATCATGAACGAGCCCGGCTATGAATGGGTCGGGGAGTTCCTGGCCCGGCACAAGCTTGAAGTGGTCGCCTCGCTGCCGTGTTACTCCAAAGACAACGTCGACGCCCAGCGCGGCAACGGCGTGTTCGAGTCGTCCATCACGGCGCTGCAAACCCTTAACGAACTGGGCTATGGCAAACCGGATACCGGCCTGGTGCTGAACCTGGTTTACAACCCGCTGGGGCCGACCCTGCCGCCGCCGCAGGGCGCGCTGGAAGTCGACTACAAGAACCTGCTGGGCGAGGAATTCGGCATCGAGTTCAACTCGTTGTTCACCATCACCAACATGCCGATCAAGCGCTTTGGCGCGGTACTGCTGGCCCAGGGCCAGTTCGAGGACTACATGCAGCTTTTGAAAGAATCCTATCGACCCGAGAACCTGAAGGGCGTGATGTGCCGCAGTTTGCTGAGCGTCGACTACCAGGGCTACGTCTACGACTGCGATTTCAACCAGATGCTGTCGCTGCCCCAGGGCGGCCGCTCCCAGCCGGTTCATCTGAACACCCTGCTGGAAAAAGGCGAGCTGCCGCGCCGAATCGGCGTGGCCGATCACTGCTTCGGCTGCACCGCCGGCCAGGGCTCAAGCTGCGGCGGGGCGCTGGCTTAGGGGATGCGCATTCCGAGAATGTCCTGAATCTTCCCAGGCTGCTGACTACAGGATTTTCCGAGCGTTTCCGGACTCTCGCGCCAGCGCATAGTTATTCAGAGGCTCCCTAGCCGTCGGCTTCGCTCCGAAATTAAAAAGCCCCGATCACCGGGGGCGATCGGGGCTAAGTTTTCTAACCGCTCCGGAGACTGTTCGGTCTCCGGAGTTTTTTGTGGCTACCGCTTAGTTGCGCAAGTCCAGCGGAGCATAGTTGTGGAGCTTCAGGCCCGCATTCTCCGGCGGCGTCGCACCTTCTGCATGGCAACCCACGCAAGTGCCGGCACTGACGGGGAATGGATGGTCGTCCGGGTTGATGCTGTGGCAGCTTGCGCAGTGTGCATCCACTTCCACCGGATGACCGTTCGGAACGTCAGTCAGCCACTCGTAGGACATGTCGCCCGGCTTGAAGATCGTGGTGGTATAAGCCGAGATGCCGGTCCAGTCGGCGCTTTCGACGCTTTCAACCTCCACCGGCTCGATATCGGCCCCCGGACCGATGCTCAACGGAATGCTGACGTGGTGAGTGACTCGGCCATCCCCGCTGTCATGGACTGCGGCACCGAACCAGCGAATGCTGTTGGCGAGGTCGGACAAGTCAACGTCGAACTCCGAGCCGGTGTTGAGCTTGCGGAACATGGTGACGGTGACCTGACCATTTGAGAACTCACGGGTGGATCGAATGTCATGCTGATCGCTCTCGCCACTCAGATCGTCCTGGAGGTAGGGCACGTTGATGATGCCGCCGGCCAGAGCTTCGGTCGCGATAGCGTCGATGGCGGCCTGGTCCAGCTCGGCAACTTCCAGTACGTTGGCCAGTGGCCCACTGACGATCAGTGCATGCTGACGCTCACCGGCTGCCATCGCCTCGATCGTCTGGCTGTTGAACAGGTTGCCGATGGTTTCCTCGGTGATCAGGCGCTCGCCGTCGTTGAGGAAGTAGAAGCCACTGTTCAGTGCCGGATCGTAGACGAATTCGGGCAACTTGACCGTCACGCTCTCGCCGTTGACCGTAGCGGTGTATTCGTTTCCGAAGCCCTGGTTTTCGCGCAGGCGACCGTCCGGCCCCGTCTCGTCGCGACGACGACCCTGGGCGCCGGTGCCGAACTCATGGGCGCGGACCCAGGTGTCTTCGGCGTAACCCATGGGGCCGGAACGCGAACCGCGCCAGTGCCACATGTCGGCCTGGTAGGTGCCGAGATCTGCGGGATCTTCAGGAATGACGTAGTGCCGCGTATCTTCAACGTTTTCCGGCATTTCGTTCATGTCGCTGTGGCAGGACAGGAAGCAGGCGAAAAAGGAGGACTCTGTCGGAGTCGTTGCGCCTTCAACGTCCCAGATGATGTGTACGCGATCTTCTTCCACCTTGGTCGGTTCACCGGGCACCAGGTTGGCTTCCGGACGATTCCATTCGCCGTCATCGTCAAGCGCACGAACGTCGCGGACCAGGCCGAAGTAGTTCTTGTTGGTCTGCCAGGAAAAACGGATGGCGACCTCTTCGTCGTCGTAGGCCGCGCGAATGGCCAGCTCGAGATCAGCGTCAACCTGGGATAGATCGGGCTGAAAGACCTCGACTAGATCTTCGGTCGGGTCGCAGCGGAAGCCTTCGACGTCGACCAGCTTCCCGAGTGGAATGATCTGGAAATTGCCACTCAAAGCAGGCTCATCGATTTCGTAGGAGATCATGGCGCGATCACAATCGATGAACTCCAGCTCAATGCTGCCCACAGCGATGGTTTCCTGAAACGGATTGCGTGGCTGGTCAAACTCACCGCCGCTGCTGGCGAACAGTGTTCCGACGACCGGATTCTCGCCTTGCTCGACGTCGAACTGCGCGGTCAGCCATCGCTGGTCGGCGGCACCGACATCGCCATCAAAGGCTGTCTCGGTTTTGGGGATGGTGTCGTAAGTGTGCCACGCCATGAACAGCGCATCCTGGTTGGCGAGATAGTCGAAAAAGATGCCCGAGGCATTGTCCCGCGGAAGATCAGCTTTGGCCCAGCCGCCTTGGACCAGGAAATAATCCGGTGAAAAAGCATCGGCCTCGAAGCTGTCAATCGAGCCGCCGGTCACGGCAATGGCCGAGATCGGTTGTTTCGTGCTGAAGCGAACGAAATTACGGGAATCTCCGAAGTGGGTGGATTGCCGGCTTCTGATGGTTTCCAGTTCCACACCGTCGGCGGTGTAAGCAGTGGCCGTACCCTCCGGCACGCCATCGCCATGAACAAAAAAGAAGGATACGTTCATGACGGGATGGTCGAACGTGATGGTGGCTTGACCATCGTGGACTGCGTAAGCATGGGCTCCAGACGACCTGAGCGTTCTTGGCGCTTCGGTAATCATGCCGCCTGACCAGTTCGCCCCGTCGAGGGAAAAAGTGCTCATGCCTGCTTGCGCAACCCCATCATCAAGCGGTTGTCCATCGAAATTAATGCTGAGCGGGGCGGCTACTACTCCCCCGCAAGCAAGGGCGGCTGCCATTGCTAAACCCAAATTTCCTATCTTCATTATCACTCCCTCTGCTTTGCGGTGGTTTATTTCACGAACCGCTAAATTAGTTTTTCCTTGACAAGAATGAAGGAAAAGTGAAGATTTTGCGATGCGGGTGAGAGTACCCAACTTTGTCGCCGCTGGTCAAGGCCAAGCCTTGTCCAATATGAAATGAGTCTGAAGGGCGGGGCTGTTTCCAACATGAAATGAGTCTGAAGGTGGCCTTAGGTTTTGTTCATGATGGAGGATGAAAGCC